>JAXHTB010000454.1:0-2877 GCA_034190185.1 Spirochaetota bacterium
TCATCTGTTTTTTTCATTATCTCCCTCTCTTTTGAATAAATTCAAGGGACATAATACAATATTAACCAAAAAATTAATAGCCATTTTTTTATTTTTGTACCCTAAAAATTAATTTGCGCCCTAAAAAAATATATGGTTTTACTTTTAAGTTTTTCAGATTTTGCTATTGGATTAAGTAATAATTGTACTAATCAATATATTTTTTATTGATTAGTATTCTTTTCATTAATAGATTTTAATATTTTTTCCTGAACATCCTTATTCAATGGCGTATATTTTGAAAATTCCATAGAGAAGTTCGCCCTTCCGCTTGATATACTTCTAAGCTGAGTTGCATAACCAAACATCTCCATTAAAGGGACAAATCCGTTAATTTTATGAGATCCCTTTCTATACCTTCTCATTGATTCAATTTTCCCTCTCTTTTTATTGATATCTCCTATTATGTCTCCAATGTAATCATCTGGTGTATTTACTTCAATCCTCATTATAGGTTCTAATAAAACAGGATTTGCTTTTTGAAATGCTTTTTTAAAACAGATTTCGCCGCATGTCCTAAAGGCCATATCAGAGGAATCTACAGGATGGAAACTGCCGTCGATAAGTACTACCTTTATATCAACAACAGGGAATCCGGCAAGTTCACCTTTGGCGAATGATGATTCAATACCCTTCATTACTGATGGTATATATTCAGATGGGATGACACCACCTTTGATATGGTCGATAAATTCAAATCCTTTGCCTTGATTTGGTTCGATCCTAATGATACAATGAGCATATTGTCCTTTACCACCAGTTTGTTTTGAATATTTTACCTCTGCTTGGGATTCTTCACTTATGGTTTCTCTAAATGCAACTGAAGGAGTTCCTGTTATTGCTTCAACTCCAAATTCTGTTTTTATTCTGTCCACAATTATTTCCAGATGTAATTCACCCATTCCGGATATTATTGTCTCATTCATTTCATCATCTATCCTAAAGTTGAAGGAAGGGTCTTCTATATCCAGTTTTCTTAAAGCTGCTCCAAGTTTTTCCTCTTCACTTTTTGTAGCGGTAGATACCTTAAGCTCAATCACAGAAGGCGGCACAAAGATAGATTCAAGTAAGATGGGATTATTTTTATCACATAAAGTATTGCCTGTCTTTGTTAATTTCATTCCTATTAAGGCAACAATATCGCCTGGACCTGCACTTATAATCTCTGTCCTCTCTTTAGCATGAATTGATAATATTCTTCCAATTCTCTCTGATTTTCCTTTTGATGCATTATAAACAAGCATTCCACTTTTAAGCTCACCTGAATATATACGTATAAATGTCTGTTGACCAACATAAGGGTCATGGATTAATTTGAATGCTAGTGCACTGAAGGGATCATTTATTGAAGGATGTCTTGCATGTGTTTTTTCAGGATCATTAATATCCATTCCAATAACAGCGCCAATATCAACCGGGGATGGAAGATAATCAACTATCGCATCAAGAAGAAGTTGAATACCCTTATTTTTATAAGCGGAAGCGCATAATACAGGAGTAATTAAAAGTTTAAGAGTGGCATTACGAATTGAGCTTTTTATCATATCAACAGATACTTCTTCATCATTGAGATATAACTCCATAATTTCTTCATCATAATCAGCCAATTTTTCAATTAGTTTGCTCCTGGCCTCTTCGCATTTTTCAGTATATTCCTGAGGTACATCAGTTACAATCCTTTCAAAATCATTGAAAACAATAGCCTTCCTATTTATAATATCTATTGCCCCTTTATAGTTATCTTCTGAACCGATAGGTATTTGCAATGCAATTGGATTTGCATCTAGATGCTTTTCCATTTGAAAGATACATTCATTAAAATCAGCGCCGACCCTATCCATCTTATTAACAAATGCAATTCTTGGAACCTTATACCTATCTGCCTGACTCCATACAGTTTCACTTTGAGGTTCAACCCCAGCAACTGCACAAAAGACAGCAATCATCCCGTCTATTACCCTTAATGAACGCTCTACTTCTACTGTAAAATCAACGTGTCCAGGAGTATCAATAATGTTAATTTGATGATTATTCCATTGACAAGAGATTGCCGCGGATGCAATTGTTATTCCGCGTTCCTGCTCCTGCTTCATGAAATCCATTGTAGCTTGACCGTCATGAACCTCTCCTAACTTCCTTGTAGTTCCTGAAAAATAGAGAATTCTTTCAGTAACTGTAGTTTTACCAGCATCTATATGTGCTGCAATACCGATATTTCTTATCTTTTTAAATGGCATTTAATTTTTCCTCATATAATTAATAAATAATCAAAGGTATTTATAGTGATAACCAGTGTAATGATATTATATTCTATACTAATAGGATATCAATAATATTTTAATATAATATAAAGAAGCATAATAAAGTAATATATATAATTGTGTGCAATCAGACTTGCCTCATTGTGAGGAATTATTATATCTTAAGAAACTTCGCAGTTTTGTAGGAAAGAAATAATAAAGATTATGATAAAATTGCAATCTTATTAGGCTTTATATATTTTATAGTAGTTTTGATAAAGGATCAAATATAATTATTTAATAGTAAAATGTCAAGAAAAAAATATTTAATGCTTTTCTTGTTGACTTACCTGATTTTATGAATCATATTTTGCATAAAAATAGTTCCAATAAATATCAATATAGCATTGTATTTTATTTAACTTGATATGATGATGAATTATTCAAGGATAGGTTATCGATCTGTATATATTATCATTTAAGCAGAGTATAAGTAATAATATTGTTCCTAAAGTAATATACTTTATGTACCTTAAATGATTGATCTTTCAAAAAAAATATAAGGGAGTAGAAATTATATATGATTATAGGAATAGGG
>JAXHTB010000455.1:0-2843 GCA_034190185.1 Spirochaetota bacterium
CAACTATGTCGATTTTTTTGTACAAGTAGGTTTTTATTATTCTTTTGAAATCTTTGCTGAATGGTATTTCCTTGTTAAAGATATGATAATCAAAAAATTGTGCTTGTTTTGATTTTATTCTTAATGGGTAAAGAATCAGATCAAGATTATAAGCAAACTCATCAGTAGCTATATTCCCTTTTAAGGATTTAGTAGTTTTTTTGTCTGTATGAGCAATTATCTTGCCATCAGCTAACACAAAAAAAGCCTCATCAATAATATTCTTATTTATCTTCTCCTGGAATAGGATTTTTAATTTTGAATAATTTCTTCTGTTGTAACTCAGCTCTGCAACATTTGTAAAAGCATCTG
Organism: Spirochaetota bacterium; assembly: GCA_034190185.1. GTDB lineage: Bacteria > Spirochaetota > UBA4802 > UBA4802 > JAFGDQ01 > JAXHTB01. The sequence goes on from JAXHTB010000455.1 coordinate 352, forward strand.
CTAATGTAATGGAGTAGTCGCGAGTATAATCTTCAATTTCTTTTATTCTGCTTTTGCCAACATAATAGAAATAACCGATTGAGACTCCAGCTGAGAATAAAAGAAGAAGTAATGATGTTATGAAAAACAGTAAAAAAGAAAATCTTTTCCTTGTCTCTTTTTTTTTCATTAATTTAGCTGCTAAGTAGTGATTTTATTATGAACTAATAATATAATAAGTTAATTATAATAATCATACATTTTGCTTTTAAAATATTACTAATAAGCGTAATTTCGATGCTTACTAAATATAATCTTTTCAAAATAATTTTTTAAAGATTAATGTTATTTATATTAAAGTATCGATAGAAATCACAAAAATCTGAATTATTCAGGTTTATAAAACATATTTTTTCTTATTATGATCTTGTTATTATCTAACGTTTATAATTTAAGTTGATTGATAGGAGGTCGTAATTATTGAATTAAAATTAAAGGATAATCAAATATTTAACGTTCAGCCTTCCAAGTGCTCTGAGAGCCCCTTTCTTCAAAATAGCCATAAATTGAATTGCCATCCTTTGAAAATTTACCGATAAATCTCTGCCTCAGATAACGAGTGGAGCCAATTCTTTTCTTTTCTTCTGGTGTTGTAATTGAGCGGATAAAACTGATTTTTGAGCCTTTTATAGTGATATCTTTCAGGTATTCTACTGCACCATTACCCCAATTTTGAAAACGAATCGTGCCATATGGTTTGTCATCTTTCATGTTTAGATCTAGTATACCCTTATATACAAATACCTCAATCTTATATTTTCCCATATATTTTTTTATTTCTATTACGTTGCTGTTTACTTTTAAATCTTTGTCAACTGAAGTCTCTGCAGTATCTGACTTTTGAGGTATATCAGTTTTTGTATCTTTAAGAAATCCTTTACTCTTGCTGCATGAAATTAAACAAAAAAGAGAAATACATAGCAAAAATGTTGTAAACATAAATTTTGTTAATATAGTCATTATCCTAGTCAAATACATTTTGAATATCCCTCTATGTCTAGCTTTTCATGCTTTACATTATATATAATCATATTTTGGATTAATTATAATTTATATTCTATTATTCTTTATATCGGACTATGAAATATTTTCACTAACTATTTAAGTAATTGAGTTATTTAATTTCCATAGATTCCTGGTGCAGATTTTAATTATTTTAATTCTGATATCGTTTATTGCTTAACACTATAGATCATGGGTAAATATAGAATTTAAATTACAACATAAATTACAATATCTTTATCCAAATGGATAATTTGATACTGGTTTTACTCAGAATGGAAAAAGTAGCAAACAAAGGAGTCTGAAATCGATAATGTTAAGATAGATTAGTTTATAGTTTAATAATCCAAGCTTTACAATTTTCAATCCTTCAAGGCCTCATATAAAATAATGCCAGCAGCAACTGATGCATTGAGTGATGAGATCTTACCCTTTAGAGGGATTTGAGCTATTATATCGCATTTTTCTTGAGTCAGCCTTCTTATGCCTTTACCCTCATTCCCGATAATTATAATGGATGGCTTCATTTCTTTAAGTAAGCTGAGTTTTGCATTGCCCCTCTCGCCAGTTCCAATAATCCAGAAACCAATTTTCTTTGCTTTTTCAATGAAGTTAGAAATATTGGAGATTGTGAGTATACGTAGATGAGCTGTTGCTCCAGATGATGTCTTAATTACTGTTGAGTTAATATCGGTTGACCTGGATTTAGTAATAACAAGGCCAGCTGCACCAAGGGCTTCTGCTGTCCGTATTATTGAGCCAATATTGTGTGGATCTGTAAGCTGGTCAAGAAGTACAAGAATTCCCCTTTCCAGAAGGACGTGGTTCAAGAACTCGTTTTCGTCAAGCCTGTGGCTTTCCATTAGGATTTGGAGAATCACGCCCTGATGTTTAGATGAAGAGCAATACTTTGAGAGCTTCTCCTTCTCACAATATTCTATTGGAATTCCTTTTTTTTTTGAATTTTCAGCTATCGTATTTATTATCTTCCCATGTGCACTTTTGGAGATTAGAAGCTTTGCATCAGATGGATTATTGAGTTCTTTGATGTATTCCAGCACAGAATTTCTTCCAATAACTATCTCTTTTTTTTCCATCTTGTGCCATCTTTTGTATCTTCAAGGATTATGCCTTCATCCAAAAGTTTGTTCCTTATCTCATCTGCTCTCGTGAAATCTTTATTATTTCTGGCCTCTTTTCTCTCTGATATTAGTTTTTCAATCCTTTGCACATCGAGATCGCCCTGCTTTTCGTCAGTAAATATAAATCCAAATACTGAATCTATTTTTTTTATAGCTTTCATTATGAGCTGAACATCTTCTTTGGAAATTTTTTGCCTGTCAATTTGGGTATTGATTTCATGTAAAAATTCAAAAAAAATTCCAAGACCGCCTGAAATATTCAGATCATTGTCAACTGTTTCTGTAAAACTAGCAAAGAAGTTATCAATA
>JAXHTB010000456.1:0-2829 GCA_034190185.1 Spirochaetota bacterium
TTTAGTTGATTTTTTTTAGTAATTACTGATAGATAAACAAAATTTTCAGAATCGTGTGTGTGATTTAATATTTATTTTTTTCTTTTTGGCTATATTATTAGAAGTATTTTTTATAAATTATCTGTATTAATCAAAGTTAAAGATTGGGTTTCATCATTATCATTTATTTAAAATAAATAATTACCGGGACTAAATATGAAGATAAGATTCTGGGGAGTAAGAGGGTCCATACCTACACCTTTATCAAATTCCACAATTAGGGGTAAGTTAAAGAAGGCTTTAACTTTAGCTTCTCCTGGTGATATTTCTTCGGAAGAATCAATTGAAAGATTTATAGACTCGCTTCCTTTCTCTGTTAAAGGTACATATGGAGGTAATTCGACTACTATTGAGGTTAGGACAGATGCTGGTGAGCTTATTATAATCGATTCCGGGACAGGAATCAAAAAACTTGGTGATGAATTAATGAAAGGTGATTTTGGTGTTGGGAAAGGCGTTGCAAGTATTCTATTAACGCATACACATTGGGATCATATTCAAGGGATTCCATTTTTTGCGCCATTTTATATAAAGGGTAATAAAATAAATATTTTCTCTCCTTTTCATGATTGCAAAGAAAGACTTGAATATCAGCAAATAAGTACTCATTTCCCTGTTAATCTTGACTATATGCTTGCTACAAAAGAATTTTATCCTTTAGATAAGGAAGGTGAATTTTACTTAAATGATGTTAAAATAATAAATAAAAGAATGCGTCACCCAGGCGGCGCATTTGGTTTTCGGATAGAAGAAAATGGGAAATCTTTTGTTTATACTAGTGATTGTGAATTTAGTATTGATGAAATACACAGGATTGAAACATATAAAGATTTTTTTCATAATGCAGATGTAGTTGTTTTTGATACTCAATATACCTTTGAAGAATATGTAGATAAGATCGATTGGGGACATTCTCCAGCTTCAATTGCTATTGATATTTCAACAAGAGAGAATGTAAAAAGGTTGATCTTATTTCATCATGACCCAAATTATGATGATGAAAAGCTTGATAATGTTCTTGCTAATGCAAAGGCATATATGGATGTAAATGCTAAAGGTAATGAGTCAATGAATGTGGATATTGCATATGAAGGAATGGTAATAGATCTTTAGTGGAACGATTTGATTATTTTTTAATTTATATCTTTTCAGTTAATTGATATTACTATTTTCATAATATCTATATATTTTAGTTACGAATGAAAAATAAATAAGAACTAAATAATATAAAAACCATTACTTAGTAATGGTTTTTATATTATTTAGTTGGGCGCTAGAGGACTTGAACCTCCGACCCTCTGCTTGTAAGGCAGATGCTCTCCCAACTGAGCTAAGCGCCCTTAATTTTATAATATTTTTTCAGTAGACTTGCTTGCTTTAAAAACTAGAACCGATTTAGCAGGTATGTCAATTTTATTTCCTGCAATTTGAGAATAAACCTGCCTCATCTTTTTTTTGGTTTTATAAAAACTGCCAAAACCTCTAATATTAACCTTTTCACCAGATTCTACACTATCAATGATAATCCTATGATAGTTTTCGATTATTTTTTGTATTTCTTTTTTTTCTAATTTGCTACGTATGTATAACTTGTCAATAATATCTTGTTTTGTCAAAGAAAATCCTTATTTTTTTTTATTTTTCTTGTGTTAATGAGTTTATCTTCTTTGCCATTCTAGATTTTTGTCTTGCAGCCTTATTTGAATGAATAATACCCTTTCTGGAAGCTGTATCAATTTTCTTTACAAAATCTCTAAATAAGACTTCAATTTTTTGCGGATCTTTTTCCTCTTTAGATTCAATAGCTTTATTTACCTTTTTGGCAGATGTTCTTATTGAAGATCTAACATCGGAATTTTTGATTCTTCTTTTTTCGTTTTGTCTTGCTCTTTTTTGTGAGGATTTTATATTTGCCAATTCTATACCTTTTGAAATCTGAATTTTATAAAGTGTAAATATTCTATGACTTGATAATATCGTCAAGAATATTTATATATTTTTTAAAAAAATATGTAATAATAATTATGATTTAATAATTTTAATTAAATTATAGATCGATAGGTCTAATTAGGATTCTGATATTAACATTCTGAAGAGCTTGCTTGCATAAAAATATATTTTGCAATCCATTATCTCAGAGTTATGGTTGTGGATAAGAATTACCTTTGTTTTATCATTGCTGAACGAGTAGATTGATAATTGATTATCTTTCTGTACTGATGATTTACTATATTCTGATGATATATCTTTTATAATTGTATTTAATCTGCTTTGTTTAATTGAGAAATAGGATTCTCTAACAGAATATAATTTATTATTTACAAAAAGAAAGTCTGTTTCATGATCAGCTTTTTTCCTGATAATTTTTATCTTCTTTTTTAGAGTTCCGTCAATGGCTATAATATAATTCATTATTTTATTTTTATATTTTGGTCTGGCATCTGGAGAAAATTCAATATATTTTTTACCTTTCTGGAAATATTGACGAATTATTCTATCCTTAGAGATTTCCCATACATTAAATCCAGGATCTGTAAACAGTAAGTTAGGGAAGAATACAAGAAATAATAATGTTAGTATTAAAATGAGTTTATAGTTCATTCTTATTGTTTTCATATTTTGATATTTCCTTAAAGTAGTATATATTCAGGAGTAAATGCTTATTTACTAACCCATATATTGATTATTATACTCTAAATTTTGTTAAAAAAAATTCTTTTACGAAAATTATTAATTTTTTGTTGATAAAATAAAAATTAATTGGCTATATTGACATAAATTGAATATTTG
>JAXHTB010000457.1:0-2828 GCA_034190185.1 Spirochaetota bacterium
GTTTAAAATCCCAATAATGGGATGGCATATGAAAGCTAATAACTATATTCCAGTGGACAGGTCTAATACAAGAGAGGCTATAAAGAGCATTTCCGAAGCTGCTAATCAGGTAAAAAATGGGAAAAGGGTTGTTATTTTCCCAGAAGGCACACGAAGCGAAGATGGAGAAATACAACCATTTAAAAAAGGGCTGTTTCACCTATGTGCTAAAACTGGTATTCCGATTTTACCAATCTATATTGAGGGATCGAATAAAATACTAAAAACACATTCACTCTATATCCATCCAGGAAATATAAAAATAGAAATCGGCAAGGAAATTCCAACAGCAGAATATTCAAGAAAAAATATTAAGACTTTAATGAATGACCTTAGAGAAAACATGATTCAATTACAGGAAAAAGCAAGAACTTCCATAAATACAGAAAAGGAATAAATTCAAGCTATGAGCGATCTAAAAAAATCTTATAAAACAGTAATGGATGATCATTTCCCTGATTCCATGACAATTTCTTTTGGAGATCAAACACTTATCTATAGAAAAAAAACATGGAAGATAGATGATAATGGAACAATAGTGCACAAGGGTTTACGTTACGGAGAAAATCCAGGACAGGAAGCTGCAATGTATGAGCTGACAAATGGAAATTTAGTGCTTGGAGACTGTAAATTTATTGAACCTGGTCATTCCCTTGTATGTGGTATAGATGAAAGCATGATGCTGCAATTTGGGAAACACCCTGGGAAGACAAACCTTACAGATATTGACAATGCGCTGAATATATTAAAATATCTAACAGATAAACCTTCATCAGTAATTGTAAAACATAACAATCCCTGTGGAGTGGCTCAAAGCTCCTCAATACTAGATGCCTACTATAAGGCTTATAGAGCTGACAGAATTGCCGCATTCGGAGGATGCGTGGCGCTTAATCAGTCCGTTGATAAAGATACAGCAGAACTAATATCACAGCACTACATTGAGGTAATTGTAGCTCCTGATTATGTTGAAGGCGCTTTAGAAATTCTACAAAAAAGGAAAAATCTAAGAATCGTAAAAATTGAAAGGATAGACAACCTTGAAAAATATAAAGGCACGCGGTTTGTCGATTTCAAATCTCTCATGGATGGAGGAATTATAGTTCAGCAATCACCTCTTAATAACATAACAAGCAAAGAAAACCTTATACCTGCAAAATCGGAATACAAAGGCAAGACATACACAATCGATCGCAAGCCTACTGATAAAGAGTATGAGGATATCCTCTTTGGATGGCATGTTGAACAGGGCGTAACCTCAAACTCAGTGCTCTTTGTTAAGGACCTTGTAACTAAAGGCATCGGCACAGGAGAGCAGGATAGAGTCGGGGTTACTGAGATTGCCGTGTATAAAGCCTATACAAAATATGCTGATCTTCTATCTTTCGATAAATTCGGCATATCTTACAAAGAATTAGAAAGCGCTGTTGAAAAAGGTGACAAGAAGAGATCCGAGATAAACGAGATCGATGAGAAAACAAAGGAAGCAAAAGGCGGACTGATCGGATCTGCAATGGTATCCGATGCCTTCTTCCCTTTTAGGGATGGTGTTGATGTTGGAATTAGAGAGGGGATTACATCAGTCGTCCATCCTGGTGGATCAGACCGTGACTTTGAATCAATAGTTGCCTGTAACGAAGCGATACCAAAGGTTACAATGGTATTCACAGGACAGAGAGCCTTTAAACATTAGTACAAAAGGAGAGATATAATGGCTGTAATAACTGATTATATTTCACTTTCAACAAAAGGGAAAAGAGATGTCATAAATATCACATCAATGATACAGGATATTCTCTATAAGAATAAAATAAATGAAGGAATTGTTGTTGTTTTTGTAATCGGATCTACAGCAGCGTTAACAACTATTGAATATGAACCAGGTTTAAAAAAAGATATTGATATCTTTCTTGAAAAGATTCTTCCATATAAAGCTGAGTACCATCATCACAACACTTGGCATGATGATAATGGAGCGGGACATCTTCAGGCTTCTCTACTTGGCCCATCAATTACAGTTCCAATTGTAAATGGTGAAATGACTCTCGGCACCTGGCAGCAAATAATATTGATTGATTGTGATACTAGACCCAGGAATAGAAAATTAGTTGTTCAGATAATCAATTGATATAAATTTGAGTTCCGAGATTCGAGTTCAAGATTTTTGAGTAGGGGTTGTGGGTTTCGGATTGTTACCATGCATTTTAAAAGACATCAACAGAAATAAAAAAGATAGCGATTGATATTAGAGACAGTTTTTTCTGGGGAAGTAAGTTCTTGCCCCATGAAGACATACCAATTGATATAATATAGAGCATCGATTATTTGAGGATATTACTTCCATGATTTTAATATTAGATAAAAGATAATAGATGTAGTATTGACGATGAAGCTAAAAAATTAAAAGAAACTTATTTGTAATAATCATTTTCATATGTATCTAACCAAATCTTGGAATAATAAAGTTGCAACATCATAAAAGCTATGTTTACCTGCATTCTGGAGCGAAGCGGAAAAATGTCCGGTGCAGTGATTTGTTATGTGTGTTTTCAATAACTCCAATCTGCATGACTTATCGGTAATTTATTCAACTCTGTTTTTAGTCGTTTCCAGTTGGGTAAATAGGTGTCCATGTAGTAAAGAAATTTTTCATTGTGATGCCTTTCTAGTAAGTGAACCATTTCATGAACTATGATATACTCCAGGCAATGAATGGGTTTCTTTGCCAATTCAAGATTTAGCCAAATTCTCTTCTTTTCAATTGTGCATGATCCCCATTTTGTTTTCAT
>JAXHTB010000458.1:0-2821 GCA_034190185.1 Spirochaetota bacterium
TGATCAACTGTTGCTACTTTGGTAAATTCAGAATATAGATTCCTGATCCCATGTCCAATATTTTTTCAGAATTCATGATGAAAAATATTGTACATATTGTCAATTCAGTTTAATATTTGTACATGTATGAATCAGCTTAAAAAGGTTACTATCACAAAATTTTTGATTGCCTTCTTGAAACACTTCTATTTATAATTTAAGCTTTATTTTATCTGACTAAAATCACAGGATATAAATGAATAGGATAAACAGAACAACAATAGATCAGCTCGTATTTAATCTTGAGAAACCTGCAAGATATATAGGAGGCGAATTAAATCAGATCGTAAAGCATAATTCGCTCTTTAAAATGGCAATCTGCTATCCTGATTTATATGAAGTTGGCATGTCTAACAACGGGATCCAGATATTATATCAAATCGCTAACAGTATTGAGGATATTTCCTGCGAACGTGTCTTTGCTGTTCCTGTCGATTTTGAAAATAAGATAAGAGACTTAGGTATTCCGTTATACACTCTGGAGACATTTACCCCCCTTTATGAACTTGACTACCTGGGATTCAATATCTCCCATGAATTGCTTTATACAAATATCCTGCAGGTGCTTGATCTTGGACGCATCCCCCTTCTAAGATGGGAAAGGGAAGACAACTGCCCTGTGATAATTGCTGGAGGAGAATCTGTATCTAATCCTAAACCTATGAGCGAGTTCATTGACGTATTCTTTCTGGGCGATGGAGAGGAAGGAATAGTTGATATTTTAAAGGCGATAAAGATATCAAAACAGAAGTCGATGACAAGAGATCAGTTGATCGATTCCTTAAGTGAAATAGAAGGAGTATATGCGCCTTCAAGACATCAAAATTTACACAATATAGATTTCCTTGAAAAGGGTAAAAGAAGAATTAAAAAGAGGATTTATAGAGGAAATCCAATGGCGCCTGTTAAACCTATTATTCCAAATATTAGAATTGCCCAGGATAGAGCAGTAGTGGAAGTAACCAAGGGATGTAAGAATCTATGTAAATTCTGTCATGCAGGCTACTATGAACTGCCTTATAGATATTATGATCCAGAAGATATACAAGAGCGCATATTTAAGATAATAAAAAATACTGGTTATACTGACCTTACTCTCTCATCACTTTCTGTTAGTGATTACAAATATATTGTTGAATTGTTAAATCTTATCTTGCCAGCTTTAACAGAAAGGGGAGTGTCAATATCCCTTCCTTCTCTTAAGGTTGACAGGAAGACACTTCCGATAATTGAAAATATATCCGATATACGAAGAACCTCCCTGACCTTTGCAGTAGAGTCTGGTTGTGAAGAAATCAGAAAAAAAGCAAATAAAAAGATCAAGGAAGATGATCTGGTAAAAATAGTTGAGTATGTTTTTAACAGAGGATGGAGAAGACTTAAACTATATTTTATGATAGGTCTGCCAGGTTGTAATGAATTTGATGAGGCTAAATCAATAGTCGATCTTCTAATGAAGATAAATGCCATAGGAGGCAGGAAGAAGGATATAAATGTCACTGTTTCCCCATTTGTTCCAAAGGCACATACGCCTTTCCAGTGGGAGGGACAGAAGGATATCGAGTATTTGGAGGATACAATTAGAAAAATAAAACAAAACCTGCCGAGATCGATCAAAATAAAAAATCACGATCCAAGGTCTTCGATCCTTGAAGGTATTATGTCCAGAGGAGATACAGATCTAAGCAAGGTGATACACGCATCGTATCTTGACGGATGCAGACTGGACTCTTGGAAGGAGTTTTTTAATTTTAATACATGGAAGAAAAATCTGGATAATATTACACCCTTTTGGACAGAATATCTCTTGCCAAGAGATAAAGCTAAGGATTTGCCTTGGGACTTCATCTCTACAGGTTATGAAAAACTTATATTACAGCAGAGGGATAAAATATATTCTAATATCAGACCACATCCCGAAAATGAATTAAGGGGTAAGCTGAATATAGAGGCAATTCACAATTCAATTGAAAAATTTAAATCGAAATACAATGTAAGAAGTAGAATAAGGATTAGATTTTCAAAGAGAGGTAAAGCAAAATTTATACCGCATATCGATTTTATGGAGATCATAAAAAGATCGCTTAGAATGGCAGATATTCCTGTATCCTTTACTCAGGGATTTAATAAAAGAGAAAAGATTTCCATGGGATACCCCCTTCCAATTGGGATTGAAAGCAGGAGTGAACTTTGCGATGTTGATCTCTTTGAAGATATTCATGAAGATTTTCATCTAAAGGAAATTAAAATCGCAGTTGATCCAGGATTACCGGAAGGCATCAATGTTATTAACGCGCGTAATGTTGATAAAAAGGAATCAATAATGAGTATCACTAAAGCCGTAGATTTTATTATTCTTTTTCAGGAGGAAGATATCTTTAAGACATGTGTAAGGAATTTGAATAGTAAGATCGATTTCGAAAAGAAGACGAAAAAGGGGAATAGGTTAGCGCCATTTCATGACGCAGTAATAAATTATAATATAACTGATAATAAAATAAATATGAAAATCACAGTAGGCAATGAAAATTCTATGAGAATAGATAACATTGCTCTTGCCCTTGCTGGACTGAGTTATGATGAATTTTATAAATTTGAAATTATCAAAACCGCTCAGTATAGAAGAACTGAACATAAATTTGTTGAAATAATATAATTTGTATTATTCAATTTAAATTATGGTATATAAAGCTACTGTTTTAACATCGAAATACAAAGAAATTATTCAACATACCTTAATAAAACAGCGTTTTATTATAAATTTTAATTATTAAAAATATTC
>JAXHTB010000459.1:0-2815 GCA_034190185.1 Spirochaetota bacterium
AAGATAAAAAGTATAGACTTAGGCTGTAATTGATATTTGTTAATAAATTTTAATGCATTATCCAATTTAAATTGATGAGTAGTAAAATTAATAATAAAAGATATTTTATCCGCACCTTTGGATGCCAGATGAATAAAAACGACTCTGAATTGATGGAGCTTTCATTATCAGGATCTGGTTTTATAAAAACAGATGATCCTGACAAGGCAGAGATTTTAATATTTAATACATGTTCAGTTAGGCTTCATGCAGAGGAGAGGGCGGTATCCAATATAAGATCTGCAAGGAAAAAGGATAATCATTACAACAGAACAATAGTATTAACAGGATGCATGGCACAGAGAATCGGGAAGGATCTTTTAGAAAAGAAGATCGTAGATCTTATAATTGGCCCCTTCCAATCCCCAGATATTGGAAAAATAATTTGTCAATTTTTAGATTGTAAAGAGGAGAATATATATCTCTCACAATCGGAGAAGGACTTTGTAACAAGGATAAATCCTGCTCTTGCCTTAAGCAAGAGCGATTCTTCCTGGCATCAATATGTAACTATAACTCATGGGTGTGATAATTTCTGCGCTTACTGTATTGTGCCCTATGTTCGCGGGCATTTAATTTCATTATCTTCAAGCGTCATTATAGACTATATCAAACAATTAGCTTCTAAAGGAATAATGGAGATCACGTTACTTGGACAGAACGTGAATCAGTATGGGATGGACAGCGGTGATATCCCCTTTTATAAGCTGCTTGCAAGAGCGGCTGAAATTAAGGGGATATGCAGAATAAACTTCATTACCTCGCATCCCAAGGATTTTGATGAAAATATCATTCATATAATTAAAGATTATAAAAATATCTCAAGAGCGATCCATCTGCCGCTTCAAAGCGGTTCTAACAGAATATTAACGCTTATGAATAGGGGATACGACTTTCATAAATATATGAGTATTATTGAGATCCTGGACAGATCGCTTGATAGTTACTCGATATCCACAGATATTATTGTGGGGTTCCCTGGTGAAACTGTTGAGGATTTTAATAAAACCCTGGAAGCTGTTAAGAGTATAAGATTTGATGAAGCTTTTATGTATGCATATTCACCAAGGGAGGGGACATCCGCATACCAGCTTAAAGAGATTATAACTAAGGAAGAAAAACTGCAGCGTTTGGGTTCTCTTATCGAAATACAGAGAGATGTATCACGTAAAAAACTTTCTTTAAGAATTAACTCTGCTGAAGAGATGATTGTTGAAAGGTTAAGTAAAAAATTAAATAATGAAGTTATGGGAAAAACGTTTCTTAATCATCCTGTGGTAACCTCCGGAGACTCAGAGGATATTGGAAAAAAGGTCAAGATCATAATTTCATCATTAAAAGGTTCAACACTTTATGGTAAAAGGATTGAATAAAATTTTTTATGTATTAATTTTAATAGCATCGCTTTCTTCTTTCAGTTTTTTAAGTGCCTCATTGAAAGAGAAGGATTATCTTATTGCTATTAAAGGGCTGGCAGATAAAGGGAAAAAGGAGGAGCTTAATAATAGATCAAAAAAATTTTTTAAGCTCTTTCCTAACAGCAAATATATCCCTGATGTCAGATTGATACTTGCAGAGAATGAAAAGGATACAGAAAAATCTCTTTATCAATACAGGGTTCTCGTTGATAAGTACAGATTCTATCCTACCCGTGATTTTGCGCAGTACAGGATATGTCAGATTCTTTATCTCATGTCAAAATGGAAAGAGCTTAAGCATGAGTGCAGTAAGGGAATTCGGCTTTTTCCTAAAAGCAGGTATTTTTCAAGCTTTAAGTTCCTCTTAATTAAAGCATATATTTATCTAGGTATGTTTGATGAGGCAAGGGGTGTTTGCCTTAAAATGATGCAGGAGGATCATAAGTATGAAAACCTGGCAGAGTCGCTCATGCAGATGTCATATATAAACAAGAAAACCTTTGGACATTCACAAAGCTATCTTTACAGCCTTGTAGAACTGGCAGAGGGTTTTAGCGAATCGAATAAAGCTCAAACAACAATCTATCTGCTTGGAAAGTACTATGAAGCTAGGGCCGATTATGACCCGGCTTATTCTGCCTATACCGATTTGATAATAAAATTTCCTAAATCGCCTGAAGCAAAATTTGCTTCAAGAAGACTCGATTATATAAAGCGATTCAATCCATCAAAAACTAACTACATTCCAGATAAAAAAAGCCTGGAAAGAAGCGATAAGATAGATATTCAACCTGAAACTGAAATTGCTGAAGAAAGTTATGATAGTGAGATATATTCAATATCACTTGGAAATATTTATAGTCTAAAACATGCAAAAGAGATAAAAGAGCTTATACAGAATGATTTTGCGCCTGTTATGATTGTGAGGGCGCGAAATGGTTTTATAATATATGCTGGAAGACTTATAACAAGGGAATTGGCAATAAGCGTTAAAACCAGGCTTGCGCTGGAATTTGGTTTGAACGGAAGGGTCGTTAGAATTATAAAAGATGCAAACAGGCAGTATCTTTATGGAGAATAGAAAAATGGATGCAAGGCAAACGCCTATGATGAAACAGTATCTGTCGATCAAGCAGAGATACCCTGATGAGATTCTATTTTTTAGAATGGGTGATTTTTATGAGATGTTTCTTGAGGATGCTAAAATTGCGTCTGGAATTCTCGACATTGCTCTAACCTCCCGTCAGGATAATATTCCTATGTGCGGTCTGCCGTATCATGCAAGCGAAAACTATATTGCAAGACTCTTGAAGGCCGGTTATAGGGTAGCTATATGCGAGCAGATGGAGAAATTTCCA
>JAXHTB010000046.1:0-15578 GCA_034190185.1 Spirochaetota bacterium
ATACTACCTACAACATTTTCATCTGGCATTTCCGGCATTATAATGAATCAGTTTTTATCTAATCGGATAAACTGTGTGCCCAAGGTAATTACAGAACGCTGTAAATTATGCCAGATCTGTATAGAACACTGTCCAGTCGATGCAATGCAGATATCTGAAGACTTTCCATATGCAAACAGGGATAAATGCATCAGTTGCTACTGCTGTCAGGAATTATGCCCAGAGGATGCAATTATACTCCCTGGACGGCTGCTTGAGATAATACGCAGACGTTCAAGGAAAAAAAGATAATAATAAAAAAGCACCTCTTACGAGATGCTTTTGATATGATATATTATTATTGCAACCCTGGCAACTCCCTACTCTCCCACACCATTACCAGTGCAGTACCATCGGCGAATAAGGACTTAACTTCTGTGTTCGGAATGGGAACAGGTATTTCCCCTTCTCTATGGTCACCAGAGTAAAATTAGCTCTTTTATGTTTACTAACATATAAATAATCTAAGATGCTGTCAATAAAAAAAATAGAAATAATAAAAAAACTAATTAAATTTTTAAATAAAATTAGGTTGATAAGAACTTCAAGGCCTTTTTTATTACAATTTCAATAGATAGCTCAGGATTTTCTTTCAATATCTCTTCCACAATATTAGACGACCTTGTTTCATCATATCCAAGAGACATAAGCGCATCAACTGCATCATTGATAACTGATGGTTTCTGTTTAACAGCGCTAATGGAGTTTTCCAAATTTTTAATTTTTCTCTTTAGCTCAAATATCAGTTTTTCAGCCTTAGTTTTCCCTATCCCTGGAATTTTTGTAAGCAATTCTACCTTATTATTTTTAACAGCTTCTACTAACATATTGATAGAAATCCCTGACAAAATTGAGAGCGCCATAACTGGGCCAACACCGTTAATATCTATCAGTGTTGAAAATAATTTTTTTTCATCTAGTGTTGAAAAACCAAACAGTTTAAACTGATCCTCTTTGTGAAGAGTGTACACATACAGCATGACATCCTTGGACTCTCGAATACTTTCATATGTTATAAAAGGTATTGACAAAAGAAATCCAACTCCGTTTACATCGATGATCAACTCTGTAGGCTTTAGCTCATCAATCTTTCCTTTAAGTTTTGCTATCATTGCCTATACTTTTTTCTCGTTTATCTTTCTATAATTAACTAAATTTAATGAATGACACACAGCAATTGCTAGGGCATCAGAAGCATCATCAGGACCTGTTAGTTCATCTATCTTAAAGATATTCATAATCATTTTTTTCATCTGATTCTTTGTAGCACGACCGTAACCCGCTATTGCCTGCTTTATCTGGGAGGGTGTATATTCTGTATAAGTAAGACCGGAAAGCTTTGCGGTTAGAAGTATTGCGCCAATACATTTTGCCACATCAATGGCAGTTTTGGTATTTTTAGAGAAAAAAAGCCTTTCTATGGCAATACAGTCCGGATTAAATTTATTGATTATATGAATGAGAGAATTATGAGTTTCTAGCAGCCTATCATCAAATTGTTTTAATTTGTCGGTTTCAATAACGTCAAAATCAACTATAGATAAAGGATATTCAACTATAGCCCATCCAATAGAACCAAAGCCAGGATCAATACCCAGTATTCTCACTGTTCCTCGCTGATTTTATTCATGATCTCATCAGAAATATCATAATTTGAATATACATTCTGAACATCTTCACAATCCTCAAGGCCCTCGATCAATTTTAGGCATTGATTTGCCTTTTTTTCATCCAGCTTTGTTAAATTCTTAGGAATAAATGTGATCTCGCTAAGAATTGTATTATAATTATTTTCTTTTAATATATCGCTAATATCGTTAAAAGCATCTGTAGGTGTTGTTACTACAATATTCTCATCCTCAATTTTCACATCTTCAATGCCGTGATCTATAAGTAATTCCATAATATCATCTTCTGTATAATTCCCTGACCCTAAAATAAAAATCCCCTTTCTGTCAAACATATATGACACGCAACCTGATTCACCGAGATTTCCATTATTCTTGGTGAACTGGGATCGTATCTCGGAAGTGGTCCTGTTCTTATTATCTGTAAGGCAATGTATCATAATTGCCACTCCGCCAGGCCCATATCCCTCATGAGTAATTTCCTCATAGACAACGCCGTCAAGATTTCCTGTTCCACGCTTTATTGCTCTTTCTATATTATTGGTAGGCATATTGTTTTCTTTCGCCTTCATAACGGCAGTTCGAAGTCTGGGGTTATAATTTATATCATCTCCCCCGTCTCTGGCAGCAACAGTTATTTCCCGTGATATTTTCGAAAATATGACGCCTCGTTTAGCATCAGCAGCGCCCTTTTTTCTCTTTATTGTTGACCATTTTGAATGACCTGACATGCTTTACCCCTCACAAAATCTAAAATCACATTCCAATTTTTTGAGGCTATCTTTCAATAACCCCTTTTAATTTTCAACCTTAATTTTATTATCTTTTCTCTGGCTTTGTTGGAGTTGTGATCATAGGAAATAGCCTCTCTGTAATATTTAATAGCATTATTTAACTTCCCCATCCTTTCATAAGATTCAGCAAGATTCCACCTAATCTTACCAGCATTAAGTTTATTAAATTCATAATCTTTTTCTCTTTTTTCTAATTCAATAATACCCTTCTTCTCCCTAAGATTCTCATAATCGTCATATTTATCATACTGCTTTGACGTTATTATGGATGACTTTATACTATTTATCTCATTTTTGATCTTTAGGATGTCATCTATCTTATCTCTCATTTCAGATTTGATTCTTTCCTGATAAGCTATAGTTTCATTATAAAAATCTGCGGCCTTTTCGAACTCCAGCTCTTTCATATAGATATCACCCTTATATTCATTAACCTTAGATCTCCTGTAAATATCATTTTCGGGAAGCAGTTTAAGAGATCGGTTAAAACTGTCTATTGCAAGATTATAATTCCCAATCCTCTTATAAGCAAGATATCCCAAGGCAAAATATATATAACCGTCATCATTTTTTTTTAGATACTTCTTATAATACCTTACTGTTTCAAGATATCTTCCAATATCTTCATTTAAATTCCCAATCTGTAAATAGAGCTTCGGCTCTTTAATTTCATCTCCCTTTGATTTTATATATCTCTCAAGATGATATATCGCTTTTTTCTTCTGAGTTGTGGTATATAATGCCTTACCAAGTTCTTTTGAGTAATCGTACCTGTTGGGATTTAAGGTGTATGCAGCTTCAAGAGCTCTGACATATGCATTAAAAAAATTAAACTTCTTATATACTTTGGATATTTCATAAAATATTACATCATCTTTGCCAAACTCTATGGATTTATACCTAATAGCCTGAAAGTAGTGATTGAGTGAAAATTCATACTGGGAAAGATTGAAATAGCATCGAGCAGCATATAGATGGAGATTGGAGAGTTCGCTGTTTTCTTCAATAAAGAATCCCTTTGCCCTTCTTTTCCTGAAAAGAATATTGATATCAAATGATTCTTCTTTTTTTTTTAGAGAAATAATATCCTCAGGCAGCTTCTTTTTATCAATATCCTTAACATAGAGATTATTCAGATCTAATTTGATCATCTCAAGAGCGGCGCTATAATCACCTTTATTGTATAGACCTATAAAATCGCTTCTCTCTCTCAGTTGAGCAAACAGGGATGAAGTATAAAGAACTGAAATAAAAATAGTAATTACAATATTAGTATTGCTAAGGATAAATGATTTATCATTACTAAAATTATTAAATAAGAATGTTCTCATGTTCTCAATAATAGAAAATATTTATTATATATATAATTTATTTAAGTTAAGAGTATCGATATCAATTTGCAAAACAGAATTTTTATAATACAATATTACGAATATAACAATAAAAAATACTAACTCAATAGTTGTATCGGTTATGAAGCAGATTTCTTTATTATTTTGTGAATTATGATAGGTAGTTAATGTGGAATAGTTATAAATTTAATGCTGTATATATAACTTTTTTATCTGACGTTTTACAATTTTTGGCGCGCCTTCAGGATTATACTTATCCTGTACATCCTCAACTTTATGTGTAAGTAACATACGCACTACTTCTTCTGTTTTGTTGAGGATATCTATCAATATTAAATTTTCTTCATCAGTAAAATCTTTAAGTAAATATTTTTCTAGACTCATCCCAGATGGAGCTTCGCCTACACCCACTCTAACCTTGGCAAATCGATCAGACTTCAAAGCCTTTGTTATTGATGATATAGCAGCATGATTGAAAGTGGATAGCATATAATCAACTCTCATCTCTCCTAAAGGCAGGCTAGGATCCTCAAATATGCATATGATATCACTGACATCGGCCCGGACAAAGGAAGCAATATATAAAACAGCTTCGCCTATAAGATTTACAAAAGTTTGAGGTTTAAGGAGGACCACCTTTTCCTTCCCTATCGATCCTCGTCCAATTAACGATTTCTTTTTCCTTGTTTTAACCTCAATATTCTCATTGTTACCTAAAATATCAATTACTTTAAATCCTATATTCTGTCTATTATTGCTATGTTTTTCTCCTGGGTTGCCACATCCAATTATTAGTTTCAACTAATTATTTAACCTCCATTATAACATAGAGATAATCTTTATATCTTTTAAGTGGATTACGGATTACCCTTTATTATATTTGTTGGCTTATTTATCTTCAGACTTTAATTCCTTATCCTCTTTTACACCTTCATCAACTACCTCTGCTCCTTCTTTTGCTTCTACTTCTTCTTCTGCTGCCTCAACTCCTTCTTCTGCAGCCTCAACAACATGAGGAGCTTTTATAGAAACAACCATAGAATCGGAATTCCCTAAAAAATTAAGGGTGTCACTCATTGGCAATTCACGAATATGAATCGAATCTCCGATCTGTAATTCTGAGATATCAACCTGTATTTTTTCAGGCATATCAGAAGGCAAACATTCGACCTCAACCTGTCTTTCAAGTACTTCCATAATCCCTCCCATCTTTACACCGGGGGATACCCCTATAGTCTCAATATCTACAAAGGTCTGAATTTTTTCGCCCATTTTAATCTTAAAAAAATCGATATGCAAAAGCTCATCAGTAATAGGATCCTGTTGATAGTCCTTAACAAAGACCTTATGCTCTGCATCTTCTGTCTTATTAGTAATATTAATATCGATTAACACACTTTCAGATATATGTCCTCTAAAGAGATTAGAAAAATCTTTTTTCTGAAACTTTATTACCTCACTAATACCGTGTGAATTCAATATAGCAGGAACATATCCTGCTTGCCGTAATCTGTAACATTCATTTTTACCCTTTTCTGTTCGTAATTCTACATTTAGTCTGTAAGACTGCATTATTTTCCTCTTTTATTCTCTTTTTTTTATTTATACTCAGAATCCGCTCTACTGGGAATGGAAATGAGATAGATAGTGCTCCTTTTTACAAAAACAACAAGTTCATTAATATTATTTCCTCTGTAAAAAACCTTCAAGCCGGGCAAGATCCTCTTTTGAATTGATCCCACTACCTTCAAGGCAATTTTCCAGAAGAACCCTACCGATTGAATATCCTTTAGATCTTATATAATCAAGGACATCAGGTAGATAATATTCCCCCTGAGCGTTATCTGTTTTTATCGTTTTTAGCCCAGAAAAAAGAAGATCTTTGTCAAATACATAGGTTCCTGTATTAACCTCTTTTATCTTCTTTTCTTTAGGTGTGGCATCTTTCTCTTCTACAATCCTTTCAATTTTATTATCATTACAAGTTACTATCCTTCCATAGCCGGCAGGATTTTGCTGAATCATAGTTAGGACCACCGCCCTTATTCCCTCTTTATTTGATTCATCCTGTAATTGAGCAAAACTGGCAGATTGAATAAGGGGGACATCCCCACATGCAACAAGAATTGATCCAGAATAATTTTTTAAGATATCTTTAGTCTGCATCACAGCATGACCAGTACCAAGCTGTTCCTTCTGCCAACAATATTCTACTGAATCGCCAATAGCTTTAATAACCATTTCTCCTTTATAACCGACAACTACAATTAGATCATTTATTCCAGAATCTTTCAGGTTATCAATTACATGAAGAATTAGAGGTTTTCCAAGAAGGGAGTGTAATACTTTTGGGAGTTCAGACTCCATTCGAACACCCTTTCCGGCTGCTAGTATAACAGCTTTAATATTTAATCTCCTGTAAAAAATTTATTTTTCTGAGGTGCCAGGATTCGAACCTGGGAATGCCGGGACCAAAACCCGGTGCCTTACCGCTTGGCTACACCTCAAAGATAATTACTAATATAATATTATTTATAATGTAAAACCGTATTATAATTGTTTGAAGTTAAAAGATATCCTGTTTCATAATATTATTAAGGTATTTTGTTAAAACAGTTATAAATTTCTAACCTCTGAAAATTTAGTAGTATATAGATTCTTGACCCTTTCCCCAATTTTTTTCTCTGCATAGCGAGTCTTTTCAATGTCTTGAAACAAGGCAATTATTGCAGCTCCACTTCCTGTCATAGTAACAAAATCAGCACCCATCTTATAAAGTACATCTTTAATTGCTTTTAAATCTGGAAACTTATTAAAGGCAGACTCTTCAAAATCATTTCGAAAGAAGTTTTTAAAACGCCAAACCTCTCCCTCAATTAAGATCTTTCTAATCATTTCACGCTTTTGAAGGATATCATCTTCGCAATAAGGAGAATCCAATCCTCGTCCCAACGATTCATACGCTTTTGCTGTGCTAATTTGTATTCCAGTATCAAGAACAAGAATATTACAACTTAACTGCCCCTCTATGGTCTCGATAATATCTCCTGTCCCCTCACATATAGCAAATCCTGAAGTAAGGCAATAAGGAACATCAGATCCAATTTCTGCGCCTAGTTGAAGCAATTCACCTTGATCCAATATTTGGAAGTAACTGTTTAAAAGCAATAAACAAGCTCCTGCATCGCTACTTCCACCACCTAGACCCGCTTTTGCTGGAATATCCTTCTTGATAGATATTGAGACATCACCGCATTTGTTAATTCTGTCTAAGTATGCTTTAACAGATTTTGTTATTAGATTTTCATTTGTACTGATTGAACGTATCAGTCCTTGATATCTTCCACCATCTGGAATTACTTCAATTGATGATGCTCGACTGCTACTATAGAGAGTGGCTCGATTTAGAATTAAAAGATCGTAAAGATCGATACTCGAAAAAAGACCAAAAATATTATGATAACCATCTTCTCTTCTGTTTAGCACCTCCAGATGCAGGTTTATCTTTGCATTAGCTTTTGCTATATACTTCAATATAATTCTAATTCTATTAAATTATTATAAATGCTTATGTTTATCTTTCAGATCAACAAGATAAATATATTATAATATTTTTGTCAAGTAAATAATTTTTTATGTATCCTTATTAAAAAATTTTTTAACGCTTCTGAATTGCAATAATATATCTATTCAATTTACCAAAACGATCTCAATAAATATGTAACTGTTCTTAAGGAATAATAAATTTGACTTTTTTACTAAATATGTTATAATTATAAGACTAAATGTAACTACTCAGCTATCTCTTAACTGCTCGAATATTTTGAATTCTTATAAAAGTGTAAGATAAGGAAATAATGAGATGGAAGAGATTGAAGAAATTTTAAAACACTTTTATCATCTCCATATCTCTATAATCCCCATATGCTCTTTTACTACTCCTCTTTTTTAAATTTTGAATATAGCTGAGCAGTCACGATTAAATAAGTATTATATCACGAAAATATTTTTTTATTATCGGAATATATGCTTAATTATTGGGAAGAAAACAAAAATGATGGATGAAATTGACTCATATCCTGATGAATATAATATTCTGCTGATCAACACTAACCATGAAGATACTAGACTTATACAGGATGATATATACAAGATAAAAAACTACAAAATAGAACTTTCAACAACTGAACACCAAAAAGAAGGGCTAAACTATTTAGAAAAAGAAAAAATTGATATTGTCATTCTCTACCTTTCTCCACATTTTGATCAAAGCATTGAAACGTATAGTAATATCCATCTATATCACCCTGAAATTCCGATTATCGTAATTACTTCTCAGGATGAAGAATATTTTATAGATCAATTGCCTACAAAACCTAGTGATCATCTTGTTAAGGAATTCATTAACAGTCACCTGCTAAGACATACCTTAGATCATATTAAACTGCTTTTACAGTATGATCATGAAGTAAATATATATCGTCGAATAATTTCAATTCGACTTAAAGAATTGAATTTTTTATATAAGGCAACTAAATTAATAAATGAACCTTATATATCCTTAGATGAAACAATAACTAAAATTACAAATTTACTCCCAGATACTCTGCAATACCCTGAAAAAGGTTGTTCCAGAATAGTAATTGGGAATAAAGAGTATAAAACTGAAAACTTTGTTGAGACAGAATGGAAAATATCAGCAGAAATAATTACATCAACTAATAAAGGATTTGTAGAGCTTATATATATAGAGGATAAACCATTTTGCAATTATGATCCATTTTTAGAAGAAGAGCACCATCTTATTGAAGCGATTGCCAAAATACTTGAAGTATTTATAGAGCGTTTTCAAATTGAGATTGAATTACTTAAAAATGAAAAGCGATTCCGTTCAATGATTGAAAACGGTTCTGATGTAATTATGATGACAGATTCTGAAGGCAATTTTATTTATGGAAGCGCTTCTATCAAAAAGGTGATGGGGTATAGTCCTGAAGAATTAATCGGTTTTAATTTTATTGAATATATTCATCCTGACGACAAACAAGAGGTGCAAAGGATATTTGTTCAATTTCTCCAAGAACCTGAAGCTTCTATAACTATAGAGTGCCGTTTTAAGAACAAAAAAAACTCATGGAATGATATCGAGGCTGTTTGCAAAAATCTTCTCAATGATCAGGAGATCTCCGGCATTGTTGTAAACTTTCGTGATATTACAAACCGAAAGCGTTCAGAAAAAGAACTGAACGAATACAGGTTTCATCTGGAGAAACTTGTAAATAAAAGAACTGCTGAGCTTGCAAAGGCTAAAGAGATTGCTGAATCATCAAATAGAGCAAAGAGTGAATTCTTGGCAAATATGAGTCATGAATTACGAACACCCTTAAATTCTGTAATAGGTTTCTCTAAGCTGATGAAGATGGGTTATGATCAGGAATGTTATGAGGAACATATAGACAATATCCTCTCCTCTGGAACGCATTTGTTAAAAATAATAAACGACATTCTCGATCTTTCAAAAATTGAAGCTGGGAAAGAAGAATTTGAGATGAAACCCGTGGTTCTTTCTAACATTATATTGTCTTGTATATCGCTTATTTCAGTTCAGATAATGAGCAAAAAAATAGAAATAGAAAACCTGATAGATAATATTCTTGGCATTGAGGTGAATGGCGATGAAAAAAGGTTGCAGCAGGTATTCCTAAATCTTCTCTCTAACGCAACAAAGTTTACAAGCGAGGGAGGAATAATAAAATTGATTGCGCGTATGGTTAATAATTTTATCGAAGTAGATGTAAAAGATAATGGTATAGGTATAAAGAAAGATCAACTAGATTATATCTTTGGTGACTTTAATCAAGCAAATTCTGGAATTGACCACAAAAAAGAAGGTACAGGTTTGGGTCTTGCAATTACAAAAAAAATAATAGAAGCACATAAAGGAACAATATCTGTAAAAAGTATGGAAGGCTTTGGCAGTACATTTACAATCAGGTTGCCCCTCCCTGGTTTTTCTGAAGAAGATATAAAATCCTATAATTCAATTAAACCATCTTATCCTGAATGGGTAAAAGATAAACTAATTCTTATAATAGATAATAATAAGATCAATCGTGATATTCTTAGGTACTACTTTAAATTTCATGGTCAGCAATATTTATCATCGAATAGTGGAAAAGAATGCATAAAAATTGTAGAGGAATATCCTGTAGAATTGGTCCTAATGGATATTGAAATTGATGGAATTAACGGTTTAAATGTCATGAAAATAATTAAGTCTAAATTCAATATACCAATTATTGCACTAACTAGCACATCAAGCAGTGATAAAATAAATGAGCTTGTAGATATGGGTTTTGACGGATATCTCTTAAAACCTATAAATTTCGATAAACTAAATGAATGTATAAATTACTTTATTGGGATAGGAGTGACTAGAAATAATCACTGATTTTTTAATAAAAAAATAGAATTAGAGATCAACAGATGAAATATAATAAAAATCAGGAAAAAAAAATACAATTACTAATAGTAGAGGATAATAAAGCTAATATTGCTTCTTTACAGACGATATTGCTCGATTCAATCAGTAGTGTTTATGAAATAGACGTTGCGATGAATCTTGCGGATGCTTTAAGATTAGAAGATAAAAATAACTATGATGTTATTCTCCTTGATTTAAATCTACCTGACAGCACAAACATGGATACCCTGCTTGAAATAAAAAAGAAGGTTCAACATGCTGCGATAATAGTTATTACTGCATCTGGTGATGATCTTGGATTAGATGCCATTGCCAATGGTGCACAGGACTATCTTGTAAAAGGTAAGTTTAACAGCTATCTGCTTGAAAAATCTATTAGCTATGCTGTTGAACGGAAAAAGTTGCAGAGGAAACAGAGCGAAACTGAAAAAACAATAAGAGCACTACTAAATGCGCCTACAGAATCGATGTTTATAATTGATACCAACGGCTACATTCTTGACCTTAATGATGAAACCTCTAAACGATTTGGACTAGAAACAGACAAAATGATTGGGCAATGTTTTTGGGATTTCCTTCCGCCTGATGTGTCAAAATCGCGAAAAAAAATGATCGAAGAAATTATAGTAACTGGAATATCAAAACACTTTGAGGATAGCCGTTCAAAGAAAATATTCGAGAACAGCCTTTATCCAATTTTAGATGAAAAAAATAATGTTTATATGATTGCAGTGTACAGTAAAGATATTACAGCAAGGAAACATGATGAAGAAGTATTATTAAAAAATGAAGAACAATTTCGAAAGATGATTGAAAACGGATCAGATATTATTAAAATTTTAGATGATAAAGGAATCATTCTTTATGTAAGCCCGTCAGTTGAACGAATACTTGGACATAATCCCTTTGATTTAATTGGAACGACATTATTCGATTATGTACATTCAGATGATTTAGATATTATTGCTGATACATATAATATAAGTCTGCAAAGTCCCTATCACTCAATATCGATTGAATATCGTTTCCGCCATAATAATGGCTCTTGGTGTATAATTGAATCAATATCAAATCCGGTTATCGATAAAGCCGGGAACTTGGAATGTGTAATTTTCAACTCCCGCGATATAACAAAACGCAAAGAAGGAGAAAAAGAATTAATTAAGCACAAAGAACATCTGGAAGAACTTGTAGAAGCCCGCACTAAGCAGATGAAAAAGGCCAAGGATAAGGCAGAATACGCCAACAGAGCAAAGAGTGAATTTTTGAGAAATATGAGTCATGAACTAAGAACACCTCTAAACTCTATTATTGGTTTTTCAAAACTGATGAGAATGGGCTTTGACCAAGAGACATATAATGATAATCTAGAAAGTATCATATCATCTGGCACCCGTCTCTTAAATCTCCTTAACGATATTCTCAATTTAACAAAGTTAGATACTGGAGCATTTGAGATTGAAAAGAAACCGGTATCTATAAATAATATTATTTCTTCATGCATAACATCAATATCTTCACTAGCTCAGGAAAAAAACATAACAATTGAGAATAATAGTATTAACAATACAAAAAATATTATTGCTTTAGGCGACAATGAACAATTACAACAGGTATTTCTTAACCTGCTTTCTAATTCAATAAAATTTACAAACGCAGGCGGCAGCATAAAGGTACTAGCATATGCGTGCAATGGTTATGTAGAAGTAGATGTAACAGATAATGGAATTGGTATAGATCAAAAAGATCTTAAATATATCTTTGAAGGTTTTAGTCAAACAGAATCCGGACTAAGACGTGAAACACAAGGAGCTGGACTTGGGCTCGCAATTGTGAAAAAAATTATACAAGCGCATGACGGCATAATATCTGTCAAAAGCAAGCTGGGTTCAGGCAGTACATTTTCAGTAAAACTGCCACAATATAAATAATCTATAATGCATATTGTTTTAAGAGATAATCTAACTTCTCACAAAACTTTTTAAATAGATAGGTTCTAATAATTGTAACATTTAAATATTTAATAGATTTTCTGAAAACACTCAAGGTCATGATTGACTGGAAAAGTAAAGATATAAAAAAATAACTAAACGATAGCTATTATATTTCATGGGAGAAACTCAAATGAATGAATTAGCCCAAAGAACGAATGTCTATAAACAAATAGATCCTATACTGATCTTAGAAGATACTAAAGAAAATCAGGATCTTCTTAAGGGTCTGTTAAAAAGGATGAAAATCCCCTGCTTAATTGCAGAGAATGGTAAAGAGGGTCTGGATCTTATGGAAAGCAATCAATTTTCAATATTCCTGGTTGACCTTATGATGCCTGTTATGGATGGTAAAAATTTTATTCGAAATCTTAAAGAAAAAAAGCCTGAAGCATTAATACTAGTACAGACGGCCCTGGATTCCTCTGAAACAATCATCGATATTATGAAACTAGGCGTATTCGATTATGTAATAAAGCCTATTGATCCGGAAATTTTTTCAAAGACTATTACTAAGTGCCTTGAATTTATGTATCTGAAAGATATGGAAAGGAACATTAGCAAAAATGCAGGGCTTAAGATACGCAGTCAAATTGAGTGGCTCAATTACAAAGAATCAAGAAGGATAGCGGACAAAGATCTAGCTGAAATAAAATCAATCTATAATTTAAAAACTTCAATCTCACAGGGAGCTGGTTTCGGTACCCTTGTATCACTGATCGATATTATAAAGTCAACTATGAAGGAAAACGAGAATTACTATAAAATTGATAAACAGCTAATAGACCTGTTAATCGATAATAATGATTCCTGCAGAAACATGATGGACGGTTTAAATACAATTTCAAACATACTTAACAAAGAGATTGAATTAGAAGAATCAGATGCGGCAACTCTCGTTAGATCTATTCCTGGAATGATTGCTAATGTAATCCCCTTATTGTCAAATAAGGATTTATCGATCACATACCCAGAGCTTAAAATGAATTGCAAACTGAACTTGAATTTAGAAAAATTGGATATGGCAATTGAAGAACTAATAATAAATGCATATAAATATTCTATACCGGGTTCCACTATAAATATATTTTCATACATTAGTGAGGGATACTTCTGGCTTTCTACTTTAAATACAGTGAGTAAAGATCCCTATGGCGGAATTCCTAAAAAATTTGAAAAGCTAGTAATTGAACCCTTTTTCAGGATACTTCCGCCGGATGAATCGGTCAGTAAGATAGAAAGATTCGGTCTTGGCCTTGGGCTGACTGTTGTTGATGATATTATTAGAAAACATAAGGGAATATTTGTAATTCATGATGTTTTAAATCAGACTCATGATCAAGAGAAAACAAGCGTGATCGCAGAGATCATGCTTCCTGTGAAAACTGAGTAATTGAACGGATCAATCATTTTTAACGATCTTCATAGATCTCCTAATCGCATATGAACTCCCTACAGATATTAGGATAGTTCCAAGCCATACAAGCCATATAAGGCGCTTAAAAGACACCTCAATTATTGCGCTGTCAGGCATAGCGAAAACATTCTTGCCTTTCTTATCAGGTTCGATAAATAGTTGTATCTTTTTATGCCTTATGTCCATCTGCAGAAGTGAAATCCTTCTTCCGCTATTAGCTATCTTTGCATCTATCTGTTCTCTTTTATTCTTGCCCTTAATTATAATACCTGGTGTTACAGTATAATTCCTTCCCTTAAGAGTAATATTTAACCTAGCAAATATTGTAGGGTTCCCAGACATCATCTTTTTCTTATCAACTTTGAATCCAATAAACCTGATCCTCATACCATCAATTTTCTTTTCTTCGCCCTTGGTTATCTCTAATTTTCCAACTTCCTGAGCTCCAGATCTATAATCAACAGGGGATAGATAGATATCCCTTGAAAAACCATACATAATATATGGCTCCCTGTATAGAGATCTTGTTTTATTATCGATGTAATAAGCAGTTTCAATATCATATGATTCATCTCCCTGCTTCATCTTAAAACGGAGATTTGATTTTTCTGACCTCATTAAACCTGTGAAAGTAATATTTAAAGATTCTATTGTCTCCTCCATTCCTTGAAAGAGCTTCTTCTTAAATGAATAAGAGTGACTATTAGATGCGATTACTCCAATAACAAGAAAAGCAATACCTATATGAGACAACCGTGATGCAATTATAAAACTTTTTTTATATTTAACAATATCTAGGACATTCTGCAAAATAAGAAAAAAGCCTAAGAAACAGAATATGTACGAAAAAATATCTTTAGTATAGTAAATATTAAAGAAAATACTTAAGACAACTGAAAGTACAAGTATAAGAATAATATTCATTTTATTGATTTTTTTAAGAAACTGGTAAATTGTAGCAATCCCTATAAAAAAAAGAATAAGAATGCCTAGTGGTATAGATATATTATTATAAAATTTTATTGAAACCGATGTTGGATTTTCCAGAAAGATCTTAGATATGATAGGCATCGATGTCCCGATCAGTATAAACAAGGAATAGAAACAGAGGGTTATAACCCCATAGCTTATAAGATTATTAAAGCTGATGATATTTTTACTAAGGGGGCTGGATTTTATATCATTAAAGCGGTATAGCAAAAGGATCATCCCGCCTAGGAAAAAAGCGAGAATAATGAAAATTAAGTATCCAGATAACCCAAGATCACTAAAAGAATGAACAGAGAAATCTGAAAGGATCCCGCTTCTTGTTAAGAAGGTACTGTAAAAAACAAGAACAAGTGAAATAATAGTTAAAAATAAATTAGTCTTTATTAAAGCATTTTTCCTCTTTTGAATGATAAGTCCATGGAATAGGGCAACAATCAATAACCAAGGAATTAGAGAGGAATTTTCAACAGGGTCCCATCCCCAGTATCCACCCCATCCAAGAACAACATATGCCCAATAACCACCAAGAAATATCCCGATACCCAAGGATGTCATACAAATAAGCACCCATTTGTAGGCTGCTGACACCCATGTCTTATAATCATTCCTAATTAGCCCAGCTATTACATAAGCAAAGGGGATGGAGGCTGAAGCATACCCAACAAAAAGAACAGGCGGATGAATCACCATCCACGGATTCTGAAGCAAGGGATTAAGACCTGATCCATCTGCAGGGATCACACCAGGTCGGAAACTCATCGGTCGCACATCCCAGATGTATTCAAAAGGACCATGCACAACAAGCATTAAAAAAATGAAGACCTGAGTTATTGTTATTACAGCTAGATGGATGTCTTTATTCTCTTCGTTGGAGCGTATAACA
>JAXHTB010000460.1:0-2811 GCA_034190185.1 Spirochaetota bacterium
GAAAAATCAATGAGTGATCAACAACATCCATTTTAATAGAGTTATATTTGGAGGTTTTAGATGACAAAAATTAAACCTGTTTTCATACATAGTGACAATTCAGAGACAGATACTTCGGCTTTTAACTTTGATCTATATGCTAATACTTTTGCAGAGCTTATTTCATACAAAAAAAATATAACTCCTTTTAATATCGGTATCTTCACCTCTGAGGAATCTGGCAAAACCATACTTATGAAGTCAATTTATAAAAAGCTTAATCACAATAATAAAAATGCAGATGCTATATATCGCAGATGCAGGACGATATGGCTCCCAGCATGGAAATTTATAGACAATGAAGATATATACAATTCATTAGTTGGAGAAATTTTTACAGCAATGTCTGACGATAATTTCTTTAATACATGCAATAAAGAGATTGAATTGTTAATTAAGAAATTTGCTATTTCTCAGATTGTTCAAGAGATGACCAATCTGCTTAAAGGTGTTGAAATCTCTGAGTTTATGTCAAGGTTACAGATTAAATACAAATTAGCATCTTCAGTCTCTTTCCAAGATTTTTTCAACAATCTTCTCCAATCTTATATATTATGGCTTACTAATTTTTATAGTTCAGAATCAGATTTCAATTCTAAGAGTGTTATTGTAATATTCATCGATGGACTAGATCAGATTCCAAAAGGAATATCCCAAAATATTCTTGGAACTATAAAATATAAATTAAGTCTGAAGGGATTTATATTTATCATCAGCGCTTCATATATAAATTTAAGGAATTCCATTTCAGAAAATTACGGAGAATATGCTGATAATTTCTTAGATAAGTTTTTTCAGCTTACATTTAATCTTCCAGAATCTAAAACCGATGAGATTGAATCATTAATAATATCAGGATTGAAAGGCATCCACACAGATATAAACTATGATGTAACTTCATATCTAAAATATATCCTTCCTGCCATGCATAATAGTATCAGGCAGGCAAAAAAATTTATAAATAATCTCAATCTGCTTTATACAATATGCAATAGAAGTGGTACAGAAATAGATTTTAAAGATATTATAAAATGTTGTTTGCTTGATTTATTATGTCCGCAACTCTTTTATACAAATAATTATTCAAGTTTTTTCAATGTGATCATGATGATCATAAATGAAAAAGGTGTTGATAGAGACAATTGGAACATTAGTCATGATATATTAAAAGGTGTGCCATTACAATTTCGTGATATAATTCAAAAAAAAGAAATTGTGGATATAGTCTTGAATTTAAACTCCACATCCCTGGATATTGATGCATTAATTACTAGAAAACGCATATCAGAAAATCGCAACTCTCAAAACCTAATAGAGAATCACGATAGAATTCCTGAATGTGATGACATGATACATGTGCCTGCAGGTTTCTTTATTTATGGAGAAGATAAATATGAAATTGAGATTATGAATCCATTTCTTATCGATATTTATCCAGTAACAAACTCTCAATTTGATAAATTTATTCAGGATGGAGGATACAGTAAGGATCAATTCTGGACTGAACAAGGCAGATTATGGAAGGAGGCTAATAGTATCCATTCCCCCTTATTTTGGAGTAATCCAGATTTAAAGAAATCAGATTGTCCTGTTGTGGGTGTAAGCTTTTATGAAGCAGAAGCTTACGCTAAATGGGCTGGTAAAAGGCTGCCCAAGGAGATAGAATGGGAACGAGCAGCCAGAGGTACAGACAGTCGTGAGTTTCCATGGGGGAACAAGTTCAGCATCGATATGTGCAATACAAGCGAGTCCGGTATAAGGAGTACAACAGATGTTACTGCATACCCATCAGGAAGAAGCCCAGTTGGATGTTTTGATATGGCAGGTAATGTGTGGGAGTGGATAGATAGCTGGTATGATGATAGTAAAGAAATGAGGGTCATACGAGGCGGAGCATGGAGCTATGACAATATGAACTGTAGATGCTCTTTTCGCGGATTCAACCTGCCCAGTCTTGCAGATCAAAGTACAGGATTCCGCTGCATAAAAGATGAATAATAAAATTAACTCTATTCGATATTCAGAATATATTAACGATTGTGCTTAGAGTTATAGACTTATGCTATAATTTTGTATTTATTCTTGACGTTTTTTATTATATTATACTAATTATTTTCAACTATTTACTTTTATTTAAAATGCTGTTATATTTAAAGTAAAAGAAAAAAAAAGATATAGTAACACCTAAAGGAGATATTTATGAAGGAAAAAGTTCAAGAGGCATTAGCAAAGATCAGAACCAAGATATCTAATGCTGATGTCGCATTAGTAGATGTTAATGATGGAATAGTGAAAGTAAAATTGTTAATGTCAAGTTGTGGAGCTCCCATGACATTTGATCTGCTTCACGAATCAGTTGAGGATATGCTTAAAGCAGAAATCCCTGAGATAAAGGAAGTAGTATCAGTTTAATATTTCAGCAACAATATAAAAAAAAATTAGTTCAATATTCAATTCTACAGAACAAAGCCGCGCTAGTACCTTTATGCGCTAGGCGGCTTTTGAAAATCCTCTTAAGTTTATAATCCAAGACAGATAGTGATATATAATATATTAATCTAATCATAAAATCCCCAAAACTATTGTTATAATCATTATTATTAAAGAAATTACTGATATTTATTTGCTGATTTCTATTAAAAAAATCGAAGTCTGCATAACATTCATGAAATATTACAGCTTTGGTTATGCTACAGTAATTATTAAGCCTGATATGCGGAATACAACATTATCTACAGTCATAGTAGTAGGGGCAAAGGGCCCTTTGCCCCT
>JAXHTB010000461.1:0-2805 GCA_034190185.1 Spirochaetota bacterium
CTGCCCCTGATTTTAAATTTTCCGGTACGGACATCATTTCTGTAGGGGTACAGGACCAGCGTGAACCTATCATTTCCCAAAGAAACAAACCGCAGTTGTCCGGTATCATTCGTGGCGGCTGTCTTACTGCTTTTATACTTGTTTTCCCCCCAATAAAAGACGAGAAAGATTATATCGTATTGTCCTATTTCTACGTACCGGAGGATACGATTATTGAAAGATCAAGACAGGATAAGGTACATTATGACTTATGGGCGAAAGAAGGATACATTAAAGCCACCCCCGGTAACGTGATAGACTATGATTTTATTAGGAATGACATATTAGCGGCTTCAAAAAAATATAATATGCAAGAAATTGGCTACGATCCCTGGGGGGCGACTGAATTGGCTACAAAGCTGTATAATGAATATAAAATAAGGATGGTTGAAATACGACAATGGAAAAGCAATATATCGGAACCTGCAAAAGATATTCTCGTAAAAGTTAAGAAAGGAGAAATCGATCATTACGGGAATCCTGTTTTAAGATGGTGTACGGACAATTTAGTTATGATCCCGGACGCAGATGAACATGTACGCCCAGCAAAAGATAAGGCTACTGATAGGATAGATGGGTTTGTAGCGTTGATAAATGCATGGACAAGGATGATGTTTAGGGAAGAAACATCGTCGATTTATAATAAAAAAGATTTATTGGTACTATAGGAGGGCATAATGGTAGAGTTTGAAATAGACGGGAAACGTATAACAGACGATTCTAAGGCGTATGTGATAGCCGAGATTGGCAACAATCATATGGGGGATATAGAAGTATGCAAACAATTGTTCCTGGAAGCAAAACATTGTGGGGCAGATGCGGTGAAGTTGCAAAAACGAAACAATAAAGAGTTGTTTACTAAAGAAGTTTACGATAGGCCATATGACAATCCTAACAGCTACGGCAAAACCTACGGGGAGCATCGAGAATACCTTGAGTTTGACTATGATCAATACAGGGAGCTACAAAAATATTGCAAAAAAATTAATATTACATTTTTTGCTACAGCATTTGATATTGATAGTGCTGATTTCTTAGAATCATTAGATATCCCTGCATATAAGATCGCATCATGGGATATTGTCAATATTCCGCTTATTAAGCATATAGCTTGCTTCGATAAGCCAATAATTTTAAGCACTGGCGGAGCAAATCTGAAAGATATCTTTAGAGCGGTAACTGAAATTGAGGAAATTCACCAGAAAGTAGCTATATTACACTGTATCGCAGACTATCCGGCTAAGTCTAAAGACATAAAAATAGAGACTATAGAGCTTTTGATGAGAGAATTTTCTGATTATATCGTTGGCTATTCCTGTCATTATAATGGCATACTCATGGCTGAGGCGGCTTATATACATGGTGCTAGAATAATAGAGAAGCATTTCACATTAGATCATACATGGAGAGGCACAGATCATGCTCTTTCATTGGAGCCTGCCGGCTTTGCTAAGCTATGCAGGGATTTAAAGAGATTATATTTGGCACTGGACAGCAGAACGGAGAGACTCCCATGTGAAGATCCGGTTATTAAAAAAATGGGAAACGCCATACATCCAGCTAGAACCATAAAGAAGGGAAGCGTGATCACTGAGAATGATATTGCCATTAAAGCCCCACAAGAAGGAATTTTGCCATACGATTATGATAAAGTATTGGGGAAAATAGCGGTAAGCGAAATATCTACTGCAGATACATTAGAATGGAACAAATTAGAAGGAAAGGGGGGAGAGTAGTGTCGAGTAATTAAGATCCGATTGGATTCGATTTGATTGGATGTGATAAGATAGGATAAGATTCGATTTGATTTGATGAGATAGGATTCGATTTGATAAGATTCGATTTGATGAGATAGGATTCGATTCGATATGATTCGATATGATCTGATAAGATTTGATAGGATTTGATAAGATTCCGGCAATGGCTCTGCCCAATTAGGTACAGAGCCATTGCTTGAAATTGTAACTATTATAAGTAAGGAAGGATTAAAGTATGGACTTAGTTAATAAATTAGCTGTTGTTACTGGGAGTCAGGGGAATTTAGCGCCTATATGGGCAAGAACTCTTAGAGAAGCTGGATCAAATGTGTTCGGGGCAGGGTTGCCGACATATGACATTACGGATAAGAGGGATGTAGAAATAATTGTTGATAGATGCAAAGCTGTTTATGGTAAAATCCCTGATATTATTGTGAATAATGCAGGTATTGACAACCCTCCGGGGTCGGATGCGTCATTTTTTGGTAATTGTGAGCGAATCTTGGCGGTAAATTTGCAAGGTGCAGTCAATATATGTGAGGCTTTTATACCCAAAATGGTAGAGAATAAAGGTGGTGTGGTTATTAATATCGGGTCAATCATGGGGAATACCGGGGCAGATTGGAGAAATTACCCAGAGAATTTTGAAAAACCGATAGGATACAACTTATCAAAAGCTGGTTATATCCAGCTTGCAAGGAGTATTTGCACCCAATATGGCAGGTATAACATAAGATGTGTTACAATTTCTTTTGGGCCTTACGACAATGGGCAATTAACTGATGACTTTAAAGGCAAATTCCTCAAAAATGTACCATTGGGAAGGACAATATCGCTGAAATCGCTTGAAACTACATTATTGTATGCTTGCACTTGCCCAGAATTGATATTCATCTCGCCATAAATGCGATTTTAACCCTTTTCGTCTCAGGGCTCCCACAACCTCACCTGTAGTTGCATCCCTCACATTATATGTTGCAGCGTAATCGATAATTTGAGAAGTGGTTAT
>JAXHTB010000462.1:0-2795 GCA_034190185.1 Spirochaetota bacterium
TCATCAGTTTACTTCAAAGATTAATTTTTTTAAGTCAATATTTATTTATAAGATATTTACTTATATTGATAAAAATTCTAAATAATTTGCTTATTTTTTAGCTTGACAAAGTAATTACTACACTTTAAAAAAGTGTAATCATCTAATGGGATAGGCTTATAATAGTAGATCAGTAGTAAACTTAAATAATTAAATTTTTTTTATTACATGTTCTGAACTTAAATTTAATTATTCCTTGCCTAACTATATATAGATGATAACTAAAATTTTAGATCTTTTATGGAGGTTTTGTTATGTTTAAAAAACTCGGTCTAGGTTTATTTGCCATAGTTTTCATGTTTTCTGCAATGGGATTATCATGCGATGACGATGATGCAACCTGCGGGGATGCGGCAAAAAATATTGTAAAAATTTTTGAGAATTCAGATTATTCACAAGAAGATTTTTGTGGTATGTTATTGCAAGCAGGTATGGCATATGAAGATTACAATGATTGCTTAGAGATGAGCGCAGATGATGGTATTACTGCTTTAAAAATTTGGTGTGAGGATGATGATTGGGATCAAAGCGACATCGATTGTCTGGCAGATGCTAATTCAATGGAAGATATTGAAGAATGTGAATGAGAATAAATAATAACAGATGGCGCTACTGCAAAAACTGCTAACGACTAAATTTCGTTTTCCATTATCAGTAATAATAGCCTGTAATCGGTTCTGATCAGCAACGATATTTCGAAAATTTGCTTTTTGCAGGAACGCCATAACTTATTTTCAGTAGTCAGTTTTAAAATTCTCACGCAGTCCCAGTGCGCTATTTTAAAGGAGAATTAATCTATAAATTTAAAGACTGTAATAAGTGTGGTAAGAATGACCAAACTTAAACCAATTAACCAACGGGTTTCATTCTTGAAGGATTCGATCTTTTGATCTATATTTTTATTTATGTTTTTTCCAAGCTGAAGCAACCTGTTCTCAAAACGCTGTTCGCTAATTTCGATTATATCATCTTTGATTGCTTTATACTCATCAAAATTTACTTGTTTTGTTGTTTTTTTTGTCTGTGCCATGATTAACTAATCCTCAAGCAGCGGTTTGTTTTAACAATTTATTTGAAAGATTTAATTCACACCATTTATTTGTTCTATTTCAACTTTCGTTTACTCGTTAATTATCGAATTGTATTTATTTGCCTCTTTTACACACCTACTTTGTATTTCAGCGCCATTGTCATAAAAATTATGATAAAAAGATATCCTTTTGTCTATAAATTTTTTTACCTGTCATTATACGCAATGCTCATATTTGTTACCTAATTTTCGAGTAATAATACTCGAAACAAAAAAAGGGAAAGTCAAGGAAAATAAAAAATCTTGTAAATTCAAGGATTTCTGCCTTTTTGTGTTCTTAATATAAGAAATGTAATTATACTATGAAATACCTCATAGGTAGAGTAAAAACTACAGTAGCAGCAGCGGAAACAACAAGCGTTTGATCACGTTTCAATACCTCATAGGTAGAGTAAAAACAGCAATAAAGCTAAACCAATATGAATCCAAAAGGCAGGTTTCAATACCTCATAGGTAGAGTAAAAACCTTGCAAGTTATGCCAGTCCCCTGCAAATTCGTGTTTGGTTTCAATACCTCATAGGTAGAGTAAAAACGTTAATAGAACATTACTTGGAAACGGCAATTTTATACGTTTCAATACCTCATAGGTAGAGTAAAAACCTTTCTAAAGCAACAGATGCTACACTAGAAGGTGGTTTGTTTCAATACCTCATAGGTAGAGTAAAAACCTGCTGAGAATATAGAAAAAGTTGTCCACGAAGAGATGTTTCAATACCTCATAGGTAGAGTAAAAACTGTTTTTCTTCCATTTATTTCTCCCCTTCTTAATATTAGTTTCAATACCTCATAGGTAGAGTAAAAACCCCAAAAAATGCCCAAATTCATAAACATTTATAATGAATTATATAAAAAAGTAGTTATGAATTTGCTTGAATAACCTGAAATTGCAATCATATTTCTGTCGTAGAGCAGGTATTTTTACACTACTTGCAGTCGACAGAAATTATATAAAAGTAAAATCCTCTTTTTTATCCGCTCCATATACTTCGCGTTTAGTATATCTTTTTGTCCTGAACTTATATACAACAATAGAATCATTATCATCTTTGTTAATGATTTTTTTCAACTCATTTATCATTTTTTCATAATTGGCCTCAGTAATCTCACCTTCAAAAACAGAATTCTGAACCCAGACAAGATACTTCCTGCATTTTTTCAGCATTTTGGGGCATCTTTTTGCGTTAACATCATAATAAAGAATAACAAACATTTTTTTACCAGTCCATTACAAAGGGTTTATATTCCTCCTCGCCAATCAGATGCTTCTCAAGTTTATATAGCTCAAGGCGCATGAGTCTTCTATAGCTTACATTCTTATTCATCTTTGAATGTTTAATAGTCTGTTTCAATCTTTCCTCATAATGCTGTAGAAATTTTCTCTTCCCCTTTTCGTTAAGCATGATCCCATTAAGATCTTTATCAAAATCATTTTCAGAAATAATATTTTTATTAAGCACAGAAAAGATTGTCCTGTCCCCTATCACAGGTTTGAATATTTCAGCTACATCCAGATTAAGAGTGAATCGTCTGAAGTTCGTGGTATGAAGATAGCCGATGCGCGGATCAAGGTGAGTCTGATATATCTCCGAAAGAACGCCAGTATATATCATTGAGTTTGCAAAACTTATTAGCGCATTTATATAATCCTTTGGCGGTCTTTTTGAT
>JAXHTB010000463.1:0-2790 GCA_034190185.1 Spirochaetota bacterium
GAATAATATCTCATTTCAATAAAATAGGTTTTGATACATTACCTGTAATCCTTTGGCGAAAACAAACAAACGCACCGAATAAATTTATGGGTTCAGGAATGCTTCCATCAGGAGCATATGTTACACTTGAGCATGAGTACATCCTTATCTTCAGGAAAGGTAGCAAAAAGAAATTTAAGTCATCTGTTGAGAAACAGAAAAGAATGGAAAGTGCTTTCTTTTGGGAGGAAAGGAATTGTTGGTTTTCAGATATATGGGATTTTAAAGGAGTAACTCAAATATTAAATCATAAAGCATTGCGCAAAAGAAGTGCAGCTTATCCATTAGAATTAGCATACCGATTAACCAATATGTATTCATTATATAATGATGTAATCCTTGATCCGTTTATTGGAACAGGAACAACAATTCTTGCTGGTATTTTATGTGGTAGAAATACAATTGGTGTGGAAATAGACAAGGAGTTTACACAATTGATTTCAAATCAGATTACTGGTTTTCTTAGTACTGCAAACCAACTCACCATAAATAGACTTAAAAATCATATTGATTTTGTTAAAAATCGAACAAAAGAAAAGGGATCATTGAAATACTCTAACATACATCATGGTTTTAAGGTTATGACGAAACAGGAAACTGGTATACAATTAAAATACTTATTAAGTATAAAGCAAATTAGCAGTTCTGAATATAGTGCTTTATATGAAAATATTGGCAATTTGCAGTATGATACTCAAATTGAAAAGGAATGCGAACGATTGAAAAGTCAAATAGAAAAGAAAGAAAAGAAGGCGG
This sequence comes from Spirochaetota bacterium, assembly GCA_034190185.1. GTDB lineage: Bacteria > Spirochaetota > UBA4802 > UBA4802 > JAFGDQ01 > JAXHTB01. The sequence goes on from JAXHTB010000463.1 coordinate 796, forward strand.
AGAAGATAGAGAAATTTCTTGCAGAAAATAATCCCAAACATATGTTATCGCGCTTATGATATTATTTTAAAACAATAATTTTGAGAAAATATTATCCACAACTTTTGGCAATAGCTCTTCATTCATTCCTTTTAAATCTGCGTTCATCTGCGGCATAAATCACAGTTTGTAAAAGGATTTAATTAATCTTGTTGAGTAATCTGTGAACTTTATTCTGAATCAATATTTTTTGTATATCATTCTTAATCATCTCTCATATTTTTGTAAAATAATCTTGATAAAAATAGTATTATATATAATAATTAATATATGGAGTTCATGAAAAAATAAATTATCGAAATATTGATGTTGATCAGAACTGATTACAGGCGATTATTGCCGATTATGGAAGGACAAATTTTTTTTCAGTTTTTGCAGTAGCGCCATATTACATTTTCTTATTACAGATAGCTTATCGTTATTGGCAATGCCACGCACAAAAAAGATGCTCGTTGTCCTTGACTCGCATAAAATAATAATTAAAAGGCGACATTTATACTTATACAAAGGATTGTTATTCACTGAGGTTTGTTATCATATGGTGTTATACAGATTTGGGTTTATCATTACAAAATAAAGGTTATACAGATATAATTAGTTGACATGCATATGAATATATAGAAATATATATGCTAATAATTATATTAATCCCTAATTATGCAGAAACTATATATTAATATTTTATGGCTTGAAGATCATGCTGGCTGATATGGAGGGTGGTGATTGAGTGACTTCGTTGGGCGAGTGTATGCTTTGATACGCGCTGGCGATGTTCGAATTTGTGAACACGGATATGATGAGTTGGCCGAGGACGGGCTGGCCGCAAGAGAAGTACTCGTTGGAATTCAGGAGGCGGTAACGATGAAAAAGTGAAAAAAGTCAAAGTATGTGCATGAAGGTTATTATGTGTCCGAGATAGAGGTCACTTTAATGGAAGATGACACAGGTTGGTCCCCTTATCTCAGTGTTGAAGATGTCTATAAATTAAACTAAGTGAGAGATGCTCTTCGTCAGGGGGACCTGGAGTCGACGGCAGAATATGGGCGAATCTACGAGCTTTGCCCTGTTGCGCATCAATAATGCGCATAACTAGCAAATCAAGCGGATGGCAAAAAGCGCCGCCGTTTATTAGCAGTCGTTGGATAATATCAAACTCAACATCCTTGTTTCACTTGATATAAAAGATTAAGGCGTGGAACAGCCTATAACAGCATATTTAAACAAGGGTTTTGCCATATTTTTCTTTTGCTCCGCTCTAGAAAAACGTTTTAAACCCACAAACCGTTCCCTACATCCTTCTGATATATGTTCAGAGAAAATAAACCATGCATTCAAATACCCATTATATTAAAATCAGAAAAAAAGTAATTTTTTTTATAGTATCATGCATAATTTTACTTTTATTAGTCTGTTTGGTAGGATATTTTATTATCGAAAAAAATATTTATGAATCTTGTCAGTATCGTAATATTATTACAGATATTAATAATTTAAATAGTATTACGTTAAATTTTTCAGCAGAGTCTGAGTTAGAAAAAGGAGTTGAAGAAACAGAAGAAAATATCAGAATAAATAGAGATAAAATCAGTGATGCACTTTCTATTTCATTATATCTTATTACTAAATTGAAAGGGATCAGTAAGGAATTTATTGAACATAAAGATATTGTTTCAAATGTTGATGAAGTAATTGATCCGATAAAAAAATTAAATAATATATATAAAAGATTGCTTAACAGTAATGATCATAAATTCTTATCTATTAAGAGCAAAGAATATGATCAGTTGAACGCATTAGTTTTTGATTTAAGTAAAAGTAATAATAAAATAATTAAGTCCTTTGAAAGTTTTGAAAAAAGAAGTAATAGGATTATTTTTATTAGTTACATTCTGTCCCTACCTGTAGTTTCTTTAATTATCCTGATTATGCTTATTTTTTATTATCGTTATTTTTTAA
>JAXHTB010000464.1:0-2785 GCA_034190185.1 Spirochaetota bacterium
TAGAGAAACATCTGTGCTGATATCATTTACATCTGCCATGCAAAACACCGGCGCTGTATGCCGAAGAATATAACCTAAACCGTAAAAGGCAGCGCCTATATATCTTTTATCTACCTTACCAATCTTATCTAACCATGTTAAAGGTGCTAAGAGACTAAATCCCGTTGTATCATACTCAAAAGGAGGCAGAGTAATTGGACCGTAACCGATATTTTCATATGTCCGCTCACGAATCTTCTTGTACAGCTTTGGCTGCTTTTTAACGCTGATATATCCAAAATCCAGCATTGCCCCTTTGAGTTTCTTTTTCTCTTCACATTCAAGCATTTCAACCCGTCCTTCCCAAACAGCCTCTGTATAATAATCAACATCTACTACTTCTACTTTGCATAACTTTTTATCGAGATCAAGATCAACAGACATATACCTTCGTCCAAGATGCTGATAAATGGCATCTTTGTAAAGTGTTCCCCTAGCCCCGATAGGATCAATTTCGCCAATAATTACTGTACCGCAATAGATATCAATATTATAATCTGTCATTCCTCTTAAATTAACACCACGCGCAGGGTAATCCCGAAGTGCATATCGATATGTGCTGCCATAGGGTAATACTGTTGTTTCCTCTTTAAGTACCTTAAGGGCTTCATCGTATAATAGATCATTATATAAGTCTTCCCTCTCCCTTAAAGGATGTTCGTGAGCAGCACATGGCAGATGCTGTAAGAGTATATATGGATTATCTGCATTAAGCCATGCCTGTTCAGCAGGTGTGTTAGTTAGAAATTCAGGATGATGAACAAGATACTGATCAATAGGGCTGTCCTTTGCTACAAAAACAATTACTGATGATCTTTCTTTTCTCCCTACCCTTCCTGATTGCTGCCAAAAGCTTGCTACAGATCCAGGATGCCCAGATAATATGCATAGCTCAAGATCCCCAATATCAATACCTAATTCCAGTGCATTAGTGGTTATAATTGCAGTAATTTTACCGCTAACAAGATCCTGCTCAAGTTGTCTCCTTTCATTTGGCAAAAGCCCTCCCCTGTATGGTTTTACTACTGTTCTAAGATCACTCAATCCATCTGTAACAGATCTGTAGAGGCGTTCAACCTCTTGTCTGGATCTACAGAAACATATAGTCCTTATTTTCTGCTTTGCTGCCTCCCTGATTAGATATATCGATACTGAAGCAGTTCCCTTTCTATATAATGCGTTTCCATGACTCTGAACAAGTGCAGGATTAATGAAATATAGATCCCTTTCAGGTCTTGGCGCTCCGTCTTTATTTATAAGATGAAATTTTCTGTGGAAAAGGGCAGAAGCATGTTCACCAGGATTGCCTATAGTAGCAGACGAGCAAACAAATATCGGATTGCTTCCATGAATAGCGCATACACGGAGAAGTCTTCTAAACACATTGGAAACATGAGACCCAAAAGATCCTCTGTATATATGGACTTCATCAATCACAATATATCTAAGTCGGGATAAAAAGGATTTCCACTTTCTGCTGTGATTTGGAAGTATCCCGCTATGAAGCATATCCGGATTTGTAATAATAAAATCAGCCGATCTCTGAATTCTTATTCTATCATCACGGGGAGTGTCCCCATCAAAGGTTCCGAGCTTATCACTCTTTTTTACAGAATCCATTAATCTGCCAAAAGTATTTTCCTGATCTCTCGAAAGGGCTTTTGTTGGATAGAGTAATAGCACTGAAAAGGATGGATCTGCTTTTTCATACTCATTGAGTATAGGAAGAAAAAAGGAGAATGTCTTTCCGCTTGCTGTGGATGAAATAAGTAATGTGTCTTTATTTGCTGAGATATTTTCAAAAGCTTCACTCTGATGAGAATATAAACTTTCTATTCCCTGTAGCTTTAGAACATTTTTCAATTTCGGATTAAGGGATTGAGGAAATTGCGAATATTCTCCATCCTGCTTTTCAAATTTGACATGAGCCTTTATTTCTTTTTCAAAACGCGATTTGATGAAGTTATTTAGTTTATTCATATGATTATGTCGCTTTGCAATCTAAATTTTTGAATGATTTTTGCTTATCAGGTATATGCAACTACACTTTCTTGTGAATAAAATTATGGCACTACTGAAAAAAACTGCTTACGACTAAAATTTTGTTTTCTATAATCGGCAATAATCGCCTATAATCAGTTTGGATCAGCATCGATATTTCGAAAATTAACTTTTTGCAGGAACGCCATTTATTAATAAAAATCTTAATATTTCATAATATTAGTACATATAATAATAATTTCTTTCACTCGTCAACTTTAAAACAAATTTGTTTTTATAGAAGTGAGTTATCCGCGGCATTTTTCATAAATATTATAATTATTTCTATGACCTTCTTTAATGACTCCCTCAATATATTTTCTAATAAATACTATTAGATCATCATTGCGTATCTGGTAGCAACCAGATTGCCATTTGAAATTCATAGTTAAGAAATCATTTATACTACTGCTTGGTATCATATTTTTCTCAACTATATAGTTATTTTATAATATTTCAACACATCAAAGTCAGGTTTGTCGAATATAGTAATATATACAACTCCAGAATCCTCATTGCCCCAACGTCTATTCATAATACAAATAGTAAAAAAACCCTTCCTTGTTTTTATTGCTGTATAGCTAATTCTATGAAATTTTAATCTATGTTCATCAGATATTGTTGTTTTATCCCTTAAAATTTGTTTAAACTCTTCAATGATCTTTTTGTTCTTTATTTTTATAAGATCAATATTACCAGAACGATA
>JAXHTB010000465.1:0-2770 GCA_034190185.1 Spirochaetota bacterium
ACTTCAAGCAGGTTCAAACTGGCAGAATCAGCCCACTGAAGATCATCAAGGAATATTACCAGGGCATGACTTGCCTCTGCAATAATATTAACAAATGTGCGAAAAACAAGATTGAACCTGTTTTGTGATTCCTCAAATCCAAGGTCCTGGACTTCTGGCTGTTCTCCAATAATAAGTTTAAGCTCTGGGATCACATCTGTTATAATCCTGCCATTGTTGCCCAGACCTTCATTAAATTGAGCTCTCCATTTTTTAATCCGATGTTGGTCTTCTGTTAGAATCTGTCTGATTAAGTCTTTAAAGGCCTGTATAATAGCGCTGTATGGCATATTCAATTGTAACCTGTCGAACTTGCCTGATATAAAATAGCCCTTTTGTTGGACAATAGGTTTATGTATCTCATTTATTAGAGCTGTTTTGCCGATACCAGCATAGCCTGAGACAAGCGTTAACTCAGAGGCACTCCGACTAACTCGGTCAAAAGCTGCCATCAATAATGATATTTCTTTATCTCTGCCGTATATTTTTTGAGGAATGTTAAGTTTATCGCTTATATCCTTTATTCCTGGCAGGAAAGGCTTAATCTTTCCAGTGGTTTCTATCTGATTCAAACATTCTTCAAGGTCTGCCTTAAGGCCACCCGCGCTCTGATACCTGTCTTCTGGATTCTTTGCTAACATCTTCATAATGATACTGGATATTGCTTCAGGTATCTTCGAATTGATCCTGATCGGAGCCTCCGGCGTTATTGCAATATGACTGTGAAATAACTCAAGGGGATTATCAGAATAAAATGGAAGAGTTCCGGTCATTATCTCATAGAATACCACCCCCAGAGAATAAAAGTCAGTGCGGTAATCCATAGTGCGGTTCATTCGCCCTGTCTGCTCAGGTGACATATAGGGCAATGAATCATGTAATACGTCAGGATTATAAATGTGTTCATTTTCCCTCGTCAGGATGGATGAAAGGCCAGGCCCAATGAACTTTACCACGCCTGTATCCTGATTCAGGAAAATATTTTTTGGTTTTATCTCTTTATGGATGATATTGGCATGATGAATCTCACTTAGGGCCTTTGAAAGCTGAATGGCAACAAAAAGAAACTTAATAATATCATTATGCAAAATATTTATATTTTTATAAAGCGGTTCACCAGGAAAGTCTTCAAGTATGAGAGCAAGGCCATCTCTGAAGTTTTGAGTGTCATACGCCTTAATAAAACCTTCAGATTTAAGGTTTTTGATAATCGAGAATTCTTGTCTGAATTGCGCAGCCTGAATAGGTGTATCAAATTCTGTAAGGAATGTTTCTATTAGAACCGGTTTGTTGTCACTCTTCCTTGTTCCCCTGTATAGAAAGGAATGATAATCCTGAGAAATCTCTTCATTTAATTTATAATCCGGGAGTTCAATCATGATAATCACTCCAAGTTTATAATATAGCAGGGGAAATGTTATATAGGCAGATTAAGAATGGTTACTATTCTTATACTCATTTTTTTTTGGCTTCTCAGGATTATCTATTAAGTCGGTAACAAAGGAACTTTTTGTAATCCACATCAAATATTGTTATGTATTTTTTCGAGTAATGCGTATCAATATTCGATCTGAAACCATATTATTCTTATCTTACATTCGTTTGGGAATGTCAATGATTAAATAATTAGAAAAGCAGTTATATTAATTTCTTAATGAAGATAACTATTACTGGCAAACTACATCTTCTTTAGCTAATGTTAGTTTTATCTAAATATACAGTAAGCGTATTTGGGCATGAAAACATGAAAAAAAGTGGCTGACGAATTACTCGACTAAATTAACACAGAAAAAAATCGCGATTTTTCATTAGCTTCTTCAACTATTGTTATTATTTATTAATATTGAAGAAAGAGTAATAATTTGGTTATGTTGAAAAAAAATAGACAATTGCCCTAATTATGATATATAATTTATCAAATCAATATTTTACGTATCAAATTGTATAAATATAATAAATAGGAGTTGTCATGAAAAATCTTTTATATTTATTAATTACATGTCTTTTTTATAGTATTATTTTAAGCGGTGATCTCTTTGCTTCAAAGAATCAACCTGCTTTTAGAGGCATTTTTGAATATGCATATGCTCAGCCAGAAGGAGATATGTCCGAATATTTTAATGATGGACAGGGTGGAAGAGTTGATCTATTTACAGGCATCAAATTACCAAAAGTGAAATATGTATCTGCAGTTGGACTTTCATTAGATTTTACTTATATCAGATTTAAATCAAAAAATGGTAATGACAAATATGATCTATTTCAGTGGGACTGGTTTAAATTGCCTGTACCCTCAATTTTTATTTTTGATTTTAATGCAGGATTATTCTGGAATGTAATGAATGTTGAATTGACAGAATATGGTTATGAACAACTCTCAATTCGACCCGGGTTTTATATACAGGGAGGATTTCATATTCCACTTTTTCAGAAATATGTTCAATTAAAGGGTGATGTGCGTTATGGTTGGATGTATCGAGATTTGGAGAAAATGCCAGATGGGTCTGGAAAGGAATTAAACCTCGACATGAATTTTGTTACATACTATGGCGGTATTATGATTAACTTTTAACTATTATTTTTCAATAAAATAACAGCTTTAAATATTGAACCTTAATTAATTGAAGTAATATAGACTATAGTATGCTATTAATATTTCAGCTTCTTTATCCATTTTTGTCATATAACGCCAAGATTGAAAGGTTGACAAAAGGAGTGTGGCAGATTTGCC
>JAXHTB010000466.1:0-2766 GCA_034190185.1 Spirochaetota bacterium
CATCATTTTACTATTTCATTTTTAAAATCTACAACAAGATCGTTAATATTTTCAAGAAGCGGGTATATCAATTCATTATCAATCATAAACCCATAAGCATGTCTATAAAAATGTCTGAACCCCATATACTCCCGCAACTTTCTTTCTAAGTTAAGAGAGATTATACTTCTTTCAAATGCTTTCTTTAGTAGTTCAGAATGCGATTTTGATGTTGCAGTAAATTCAATATTTTGATCTTTAAAAATTTGAATAATGATTTTTTCAATACCATTGTAAATTGAATGAATTGAACTTGCTGCTGCTCTTAACTCAATTTCATCAAGTAGTTTATTATTTTTAGCTTTCAATATCATATCAATTACTGATAACTCTTTTTCAATTTGCTTAAACTCAAAAGAAATTTTTTTTTCCAATGCTTCATTAAGCAACACGTTTTATTTTCCCTGTTTTTTTAAGTAACATACTAAAGTCATTATGATAATCTAATCCTACTAGATCTATGGATCTTTCTAAACTTTCTAGAAGTTCTCCATATACCTTAAAAAATTTATCTTTAGATAGACCTTTAACAGCAATATCGATATCTGAATCTTCAGTGTAATCACCTTCAATAAGGGAACCAAATAAATATATTTCATTACATTCCGCTTTCTGTAAAATCATAATTGCTCTCTCAATATCTACTAATATGTCTGGTGGCAGTTTTAATTCTATCTTCATGTTCTTAATTTTAATTGATATAATTTTTTTCTTATGTTAACTGATCTTTTTTATAAGGGTTTTGATGAAAACGTCAATATATTTTTCTATTTCAAAGAAGATATCTGAATATCTAAGGATTCCAGAGAAGAAAGATAATATTGAATTTATGTATCCAATTCAGCAAAATACATATTTTTTTATAAATATTCTTGATGCTTAATCTATCAATAAAATGTCATTCAAATAAATAATTCTTAAAAATAACTGTTTCTTAAACACTTTTTTGTTCATAATACTTACAATAACGCTTCTCGTTGTGCTCATATATTTTAGCTTTATCATGTTTTCCATATTTTGCATAACAATGATTTCTGTGGTAATAACATCATTTCATCTTCACAAACACCACGCTCTTGAGCTCTTTCTAATGTGTGTGGATCGATTTGTATTATCATTTATTTTATCAATTGCCTGTCCAGCCGCCTTCATTGTAGAGTTTTTGGATTTCGGATTCAGTGAGGGCGCGGTTGTAGATGAGGATGTCGTTGAATGTTGCTGAGGTTATTGTTTGAAGTAATGGTAAATAATTGCTAATTCACAAGCGAGCATCACTCTATACACGTTCATAATGAACCGGCATCAACTTGTCTAAATCTATATGCCTGGAAGCATCAAGGATCTCAATTCCTACTATTTTTTCATCCACACCCATGTCGAGCACAATGTTCTCCGATATTCTTTTATTTACTAGATCCTGTTTGTTATCTGCTAATCGAAGATATAAAAGGTCTGTCTTTTCATTATATTGAATATTCATTTACTTTTTAAAATGTTTCTTCGCAACTACTTATAAATATTCCCTCTTGGGCCAATATGATCTATATAAACAATATCTTCTAAATTATCAAACCAAAAAATAATCCTGATATTGCCCACTCTTATTCTGTAATACCCTGTCCATTCTCCATACATGGGTCTAATGTCCCTAAATTCCATTGGGTTTATTTCTAATTTTTTCAGTATCTCTTTAATTCGCTCTTTATGTTCTTTGGGAAGTTTTTGTATGTATTTGAAAGCTCTGCGGTGTACAATTACTCTACTCATCAAATCGAATCCAGATCAATATACGCATCCTTTTTCCCAGCTTCTCTATCCTTACGCGCTTTTACCAGTTCTTTAATAGTTTTATCATCTAAATCCATACCTAACATTTCCTCAATTTTTTGAAAATCTTTGAACGAAATAATTACTTCATTTGGATTGCCATGTTCATCTATAATATATTTTCTATGTATATTCATAATATCACCACAAGTTACTGTAATTGTAATATCGATATTGCTTCAATTATAAATGCAATATTCTTTATGTCTACTAATTTTCAAAATGCCAAACCATGAAAGAATAAGGATCAATTTCCATAATTCAATAAACGCTCAATTGCCTGTCCAGCCGTTTTCATTGTACAGTAAATAGATTTCGGCTTCGATCAGGGCACGGTAGTTGAACTAGGAGTCGAAAAGAAGATCGATTTATTCAGTATTAGTAATGTAATTTATTTTAGATATGCCATTATAACATGCACTATTTAATTTTATCTCTCAGTGTATTCATTGCGCCATGAATTACAGCAATAATGTCAATACAATCAGGCTTAATATAATAAATTACAAATTTATACGATAAGGTCCTTGAATAACTTCTCTTATTTTTCCCATACCATATTCTGGCACAATGCGTACTGACATTGGAGATTGAACGATTTGCTGTGAACGATGTGTCAGGCGATCCGCCATGCGATTGGCATACTCAGGGGAATTCCGGGAAGTGTAATCATGAATTGCATCAAGATGTTCTTCTGCATTCTTTGTCCATAGGACTTTCGTTCCGAAAGTTTATATTTGGCGCGAATTTCTTTTACATCTCTTGTATTTCCAGCATCACTGTCTAATATACCTTCTTCAATAACCTGGCACACATATATTGAATGAATTAGTTCATCTCATGTGGAATTTTCTGGCATTTGATCCACTATCATATACGCCAAATTCTAATTCATGTTTG
>JAXHTB010000467.1:0-2765 GCA_034190185.1 Spirochaetota bacterium
ACTGCTGAAGATATGGATGACATTGTTGTCAGTGTTCCTCTCGATGCTGGAGAAATTTCTGTTGAGGTAACCCCAGGTAATGATAGAAATTTTAGTGTTATAGCGCTAGTTGCAGATGATGATACAGGTCTTGTTAGGTCCTACAAAGGTGAGACAATTGCAGATCTAGGCGCTGGAGAAGAGGTAAGTCTTTCGATTCTGATGCGGATTTATGAAACAGCAATAATTATTCCGGATTATGGAAATAATAGACTTGTTAAAATAAACGATATTACAGGTTCAGGATGGGAAGAATATGAAGGACCGACCGGTTGGGACGCTAATTTCCAACCATTTGATGTTGATCTGGATTCTGAAGGGAAGATATATATTGCTAATAATAATTCTACAGCTACCTACAGTCGCATAATTAAAATTGATGACATTAGCGGCAGTAATCTTACTCAGTTTGAAGATAAGGGCGCTGGAATTTCTGCTGTTGGAGTTGATAGAAGCAATAATTATATATATTATGCTACTGTTGCTGATCTAACTGCTGATCCTATGATCTCGTCAGGTTTATATAGAGCTGCAACTGATGGAGTTGAAGATACTGCTTTTAATGATAGTATCAATACTTTATTTCAACAGGATATTTTTGAACAGTACTTTGAAGGAAACGATGATTTTGAGACTGATCCAGATGTTTATGAAGGAGCATTTAACATATGTGGTATAGATATCGATGAAAGTGGTAATATGTATTTAGCTGTTGTATGTTATAATAATGATCAAGCTGAAGTAACAACTCTTATTATCGGTTATAATCCATCTTTAGAAGGTCAAGGTTTTGTTGGAGCATATCTGGATATTTCAGATACAGGTACTTTATTCCCATTACTTGGGATTACAGATATTCTCATTAAACTACCTCATATTTATATAGCGAATTCCGGTGGGACTGCTGGTTATGATATAGTAAGGGTGAATACATCAGAAAATGCTTTATTTGAAATTTCTGGAAATTTAGGCGATAATGTCAGTGAAAGCAGGGAATTTTACGGACCTTGGCGATTCGTTGGTGAATTTAATGAAAAAATACTCATATTAGACCATGATGGGGCAAGTAATAATAAAATAATTTCTCTCGATGTTTCTGATGATAACAGTTCAATTGTTGTATCTGGATGGCAAACCTATGGCACAACTGGTAGTGGTGAAGGTCAATTCCAGTTTTATCAATAGGAAGTTATTCTAATTTTTCTTAATATAGAAAGAAGTATCAGTATTACTGAAATAATATTTTCATATTGAGTATATCGGAAATTATATCGATTTGACATAGAACCGCATATAAGAGAATTTTATCTTGATCAATCTCTATCTTTAGGATATACAAAAAGTTAAATTACGGGCAGAAAGGATCAAGGTAATAACAGCAGAGCAAATCAATAGGTTGAAATACTGATAGAGTAAGAAGGCCAACCGTTTCTGCCCGTTAATCTTCAACGCTATGTTCGGCAACTCGTTTTCTGGACTCTCGTACTGCTGAAAGAATGTCTTTTGTAGTCGCTTTGGTTTGGATTCCTGGTACATCAAATGGTGATTTATTACTTTTCCTAAAGATAATCGAAAAAGTTTCATCTCCTCTCCTTTTGATAACCACCTCTTTAGTCCTTGCGGTATTGAGAACATCAGCAAGACGTTGTCTTGCCTCAGAATATGTATACACTCTCATGATATTTCACTCCAAAATAGTAATGTCCATCTCCCACGCTACTCTTTGCATTCCTATATCAAGCGTAAGCAACGGGCTTCGGAGGTTTTGAGCGCATTCCAAGAAATACGCATCGTATGCATATAGATTATATTCAATTGCAATCCTCAAGGCATATTTAATGTCTGTGCGCCTTAAATCAACCGGTATCTGTTGAACAATTTTCCAAACTGCTTCGATTCCTTTTTTTCTTAAAGTGTTTTTCCCATCATAATATTCATATTATAATGATATACATAAAATATATAACATATATACTATATAAACATTTTACAACAGTTTGTCAAAATGCTAAAAATCATGAGTATTTCTTCTTGGACTTCCCCTTTGTAATACTTCAGATAGGTTTCGAGTTGTTTGGGTAAAAATTAGTTGATATCGAAAAAAAATTAATATTTTTGTAAAAAACTGTGCTCTTTTATTCAAAAATTACGCTTATATACAAAACAAAATTAATAATTCATAAGGAGCATAAAAATGAAAAAACAGGTAATAGGTCAATTAGTAATAGGTTTAATAGTTGTTATTCTTATAGTAATTTCAGCCTGTAGCGACGATAAAGGAGCAGAAACGCCATCTACTAACTTAAGCGGCACATGGGAGGTAAAGGAGACGGTTACTGACAATTGCGGTGGATTATCTATTGAAGAAGAAATCGATATTATTACAATTAAACAAGACGGTAATGATGCTGAGATTACCTTTTTATCGAAATCACAGACTTTTGATGGGACGATCTCTGGCAATGATTTAAAATGGAAGGGCATAATGCTAGAAAGTGGTGGGTCCTCCTCTGTAAGTTTTTCTGGCAAAGTATCAGATGATGGAAATACTATTACTGGGAATGCCCCCTGGAAATATACTAATGACAGCGGTTCATACACATGCAATGGAGAAACTAAGGTTACAGCAACAAGGGTTATTCGATCTGCGGAAATCGATGTAAATGGGCTATGGGAAGGCAATTGGGAGAGTTTTGAGATTTTTTTTGGAGGCACTTTTTCAGCTA
>JAXHTB010000468.1:0-2764 GCA_034190185.1 Spirochaetota bacterium
CAAGGCTGATCTTGTTATCCTGTTTCCGCATACAATTATACATCTATCCTAACCTTCTACCTATGGTTGGCTATATGTATCAATTTAATTCAGGAATTATAAGTACTACACTATTAAAAATTTTCGGCTAATAATTTTGGTTTATTGATATTCTTATTATTTAAATCCAAGATATATTATTAGAAATTCGAAGATGGACAGGAAATGCAAAAAAATGTAAAATGATCTGATAATGAATATAATCTGTTTGAAATTTGACAATCAGACTGAATTATTCCATTATGCATAAACTGGCAGGTTATGATGATGCAGGTATCTTCTGTCCCATTATGTTTATATGTGATTTCAGCGCTAAACCCATAACGATATGCCTGATTTGTATAGAATTTATTACATAATTGTCTTCGTATCCTGTTAACTTTTGATTTAGAGTCTATTGAAATAGGTTCCAACTTAAGAAAGTCTTTCCCTCCCATATTCTAAATCACAAATTGCACTAAGACAAAAACTAATTTTATAAAAATTTACTTTTAATATTCTATATTTCGATATATTGGTCAGTTCTGATCGATATATCTTCATTGGAAATCGTCTTATTAATTGGAAATTATTACTGAAATCAAAATAAATTCATTTAATTATTATTTTTATCATAATTACAAAAACAAAATATGCTACTTTTTCATTTCATCTAATGCGTTTCCCAATGACACATTCGCATTTTTAATATGCTGTATTGCCATAATTATCTCATCATGAACCTTATTTTTCCCGAATTCTTTAGCTTTTGCCGCCCACTTACTATATCCATCAGCATGTTCGACATTATGCTCTATCCAATGATCTAATAATTTTATTAACTTTTCTCTCTCATCTTGAGACATTTTATTATCCTCTTAATAATAATATTAATCTGTATATTAACTTATATAAACATTGTTAAATCTACATTTTCAAAATTCGTGAATATATCCTATAAAAATGTACAGTTTGAAAAATTTGTTACAACGCTTCAAGAAGAATTTTATTCTTAGCTATATTAATCAGCTTGATCTTGGCTTTTAAACGCTTTTCATCGCCAAAGAGATCTCGAAGCACTATATCATCGTCCTCAAAGTCTAGCAACTGAACATCCTCCATAATCTGATGTTCACTCCCATCACTAATTAGGCAGGCATTTATTTGACACATGGAATTACTCCTTAAAAACCAAATATAAAAAATTAGTAATAATAACACTTTATTAATATTATTATACATCGATTAGATTAAATAATGTCAACGTATTTTTATTATAAATAAACAAAAAAAGACATCATGAAAACTAATACTATAATGTATTAGTAACCCTAGGCTATAAAAAGTTAAAAGAAATAAAAAAGTAAATATAGATCAGCTTGTATTTATATCATTTTACCAGACTAATATTAATAGTAAACGAATTTAAGAAAATTTAACAATTCTCTTTCAATAAAAACTATCCTTTTATTATTAAGATAATTATTTTTGCTTGAATTTTTAAAATTTTAATTGAGAATAGAATGATAAAAAACATCATAAATTAAATTAGCAAAGGAATAAAATATGGATCAATCAGAATTAGACAAAAAGACAAAGGAAACTGCTGAAAAACTTTTTAGCAAAGGAATTAAAAGACCATCCCCGTTTCAATTATGGAAATCCTTTGATAAGGAGCTAGCTAAAGACCTTTCCAGATTTATTACTGGGAATCTATATTCACGTACTGTATTAAGTCTGCCTGAACGACAGATGATTACAGTTGCTGTGCTGACAGCTCTAAAATGTAGTAATGAATTAAGTCTGCATATAAATGGAGCACTTAACGTCGGTTGTGACCCCCAAAAACTTGCTGAGGTTATCTTTCAGGCTGCCACTTATGCTGGAATGCCAGCTGTTAATGAAGCATTAGAGGTATATAAAGAGGTTTTGGAGGAAAGAGGAGAATGGCCCATAAAGTAAATCTCCACTAAAGTTGAAATATATATACTTCTATGAACATCTTTAACAGGAGAAGGTAATGGAGATACCCACTGTATTTGGAATGACATGGAAGATCCCATCATTTTATGATATATCGATTATCCTGATCATCACATTTTCTATAATTTTGATTTTATTATTTTTACGATATTACATTCAACTTCAGGAAAAAAAAGCACATGAATATCAGCTCTTCCTTTTTAAAACAAGACATATGGGGTTATCAGGTTTCCAGATCAAAATACTTAATGGGATTGTCAAATCACTGAAGTTAAAAGATCCAAATATAATTTTAAATAATTCTACTCTATACGAATCAGCCCTTGGAAACTTTCTAATTTATCTAAAAGATCAAGTACTTGAGGAGGAATCACTATTCTCTATTAGCAAGGATGTAATAATAATATATGAAAAACTATATCATCCAGCAAGTTTTGAAAAGCCTTTGGAAAAACTTCCTGACATTAAGCTCGGAAAACTTGTCTATTTTACCTTTAAAAATAGTTTATTTATAGGTAAATTAGCAGAGAAAGATGATTCCAACTTTTCTATTCAATTATTCAGAAACCCAAAGGAGTTGTATATTTTAAAGAAAGATATACCTGTCAAGGTATATTTCTTTCGCCCTGGGGATGCTGAATACACCTTTAACACAATTATCACTAATATAGATGAACAGATTATTGATATTGCTATTCCTGAGGACTTCACCAGAGGAAAAGAGGTAAGACATCCAAACATCGATGTCATTATTAAATGTATA
>JAXHTB010000469.1:0-2733 GCA_034190185.1 Spirochaetota bacterium
TATGCCCTTTCTAGATTTTATCCCGGCTGAATTATATGGAAGAGTTTCAGGAAATATCTTATTTGAGAATAATAAATATAATGGAACAATCAATTTAAATAATGCAGGATATAAAAAGGGAAAAATTAGCGATATAAATTCTGAAATAATAGTATCTAATAATAAATTTCAGAAAGAAAATATTCCCTTAAAGATAGATAATCAGCCTTGTTTAGTATCTATTGCTTCAACTGATGGAAATTTTAAAAAATTTTTTATTAATATTAGCTCTAAGGAGTTATTATTTAATTCAGAAGGTAGTATAAAATCTGAATTAAAATTCACACCTTTAAAATTGCCAATTTCAATATCAGGTAAAATTGATATTGAGAAATTTAAATATGATAATTATAAACTTACCAATATCATGCTGAATTATTCATTTTCCGAGAGTAGCGCCTTGATAAAAAGAATTTCTGTAAATTTCATGGATGGGGAAATTCATGGAAAGGGGGTAATAGATCTTTCTGAAAAACATCCTGACTTTGATTTTTCAATTGAATTTAATAAATTAAAAATTCAGAATTTTTCTCAATTCAATGAGCAAATGAATAATAGAATATTCGGAGTTATGGACGGTGACGCAATAATTAAATTCAGAATTGAGGATGATAACAACATCTCCAAATCCTTTAAGGGTAAAATTAATTTTAATATCAATAAAGGAAAAATTGTAAATACAGGCATGCAGAAAGGCCTTGGTATATGGCTGTCAGAACTAAAGTATAAGCTCAAGGACCTTGAATTTGACGAGATGTATGGTAATCTAAATATTGTAGACTCAAATCTATATATAAATTCATTTAAATTCAATGCGCCGGATATAAGGATTCATATTGACGGCTTTTTTAATAAAAAGCTTTCCGGAGATCTTGATATAGTGCTTCAATTTACTCAAAGTTTTTTTCGAGACCTACCAAATCCAGCATTTTTTCTTCAGCTTAGGGAATACAAAAAGGGTGAGTGGTATATTATCCCATTTAAGGCAATTGGGAAGGATATATCAGACAGCAAAAATATTAGAAGACTTTAATTTTTATCTAAGATTAAGCAAAATTCTGATTACTATTATCTTTCACTGATACTAGAGTTGATGCAGTTTACTTTAATAACTCACTTTTTATCTTATTTATTAAACCTCCCTTAGAAATTATTTCCTGAATGAATGAGGGAAACGGTTTTACTAAATATCTCCTTCCTTTACTCATATTAAAAATCTCTCCATTCTCAAAGTCCACTTCCAGTTTATCACCTTCCTGTATATCCTCTGAGGCTTCAACCGATTCCAGGATGGGAAGACCAATATTTATACTGTTTCTGAAAAATATCCTAGCAAAGGATGATGCGATTACACAGGAAATATCAGCAGCCTTAATTGAGATAGGAGCATGTTCCCTTGATGAACCGCATCCAAAGTTATAGCCTGCAACAATAATATCTCCCTTAGAAATCTTGCTTTTGAATTCGGAATCAGCATCCTCCATGCAGTGTAGAGCAAGCTCTTCAGGATCAGAGACATTCAGATACCTTGCAGGTATAATTTCATCAGTATTGACATCATTGCCAAATTTCCATACTTTTCCTTGAATTTTCATTTTTAACCTTTAATTTAGCTCATTAGGATGACATATTTTACCAGCAACAGCAGAAGCTGCGGCCACAGCAGGATTTGATAGATAAACCTCACTTTTAGGATGTCCCATTCTTCCAACAAAATTTCTATTTGTTGTGGCGATGCATCTCTCACCTTCGGCAAGTATTCCCATATGGCCTCCCAGACATGGCCCGCATGTCGGCGCAGATACAATGCCCTCAGCTTCGACAAATACTTCGAGGATCCCTTCTTTCATAGCTTGCATGTAAACCTCTTGTGTTGCAGGAATGACTATAAGTCTTACATTCTTGTGAACTTTCCTTCCCTTAAGAACCTCAGAAGCGAGAGTGAGGTCTTCTAACCGCCCATTTGTGCATGATCCTATTACGACCTGATCTATTTCAACTCCGCATTCCAATGCGGGTTTAACATTCTCTGGAAGATGTGGGAATGCAACCAGAGGCTCAATATTAGAGACATCGTACTCTTTTAGATCTGAATATTCAGCATCAGGATCGCTTGTAAATATCTCAAACTGTTCATTGCTCCTTTCTTTTACATATCTGATTGTTTTATCATCAACCTCAATTATACCATTTTTTGCGCCAGCTTCAATTGCCATATTTGTCATGGTCAATCGTCCTTCTATTGAAAGATCCTTAATAGCAGTGCCAGTAAATTCCATAGCTTTGTAAAGCGCTCCATCAACTCCAATATCCCCAATTGTATGAAGAATAAGGTCTTTTCCTGTTACATATGGATTAAGACCACCTTCAAAAATAAACTTCATTGACTCCGGAACCTTAAACCATGTCTTTCCTGTTATCATTGCTGCTGTCATATCTGTTGATCCAATGCCAGTTGAAAATGCTCCAAGAGCTCCATAGGTGCAGGTGTGCGAGTCAGCTCCAATAATAAGCATTCCAGGCCTCGCTAAACCGATTTCAGGAAGAAAGGCATGTTCAACGCCAACTCTTCCAACATCGTAAAAATGAACAATACCAAACTCCTTTGCAAAATCCCTTAGTATTTTCACCTGTTCTGCAGATTTGATGTCCTTATTCGGAGTAAAGTGATCAGCGATTAAGGCTATCTTGCTA
>JAXHTB010000047.1:0-15452 GCA_034190185.1 Spirochaetota bacterium
AAAAATTACATGGACGTGATTTTTTAAAATTTACATAATTATGCGGCAAAATAATCCACGGATGGTTTATTTTATTAAAGGAATAAAATGATAAGCATAGGAATTGAATATCTGGACAAACTTACAGGCGGCCTAAAACTTGGCGACAATGTTGTATGGAGTGTGTCAAATGGAGCGCCTGTTGATTTTTTTATTAGAAGCTTCTTTCAAAATAAATCTGATTTCAAGAATAACATCATTTATGTCAGCTTTAATAGCTCTCCTCAGGCGGTATGTAAAAGATACGATTATCTATTCTGCAATAAAAATGTTATTCTCCTTGATGCATTTACTCATGGTAAAGGAAATAGTGATCCAGTCTTTCTTGATTTCTATTATGATCATCATAATTATTATAATGCACATATGATTTGCATTGAAAATCCTAAGGATATAAAATCATTTCTTAAAATAATTAATGAAATTGAGGTAAAAAATAAAGACGGCGCATTCTATATTTTCGATAGTCTTACAGGTATGAACGAACTCTGGAAAGATGAAAATGCAGTACTCGATTTTTTCGCATTCAGTTGTCCAAGATTATACGACCTCAATACATTAGCCTATTGGATTTTCGAAAAGGAGGCTCACTCAAAGGAATTTATTGCAGGACTAACTCATATAACTCAGATTGTTTTTTCCTTAAGCGCCTCACATTCAGATTACTTCAAACTCAACATTATCAAATTAGAAGATAGGCCCTCATTTCACGACATAGGCCCGAATTTCTTTAAAATAATAGACAATAGTATTCAATTCCAGGACAAAAGATTTGAAGACCTCTCCCGTATCGGCGAAAAAGTTAAAGAACAGCGAAAAGTCATGAAAATTACACAAGCTGAACTCGCAGCGTCCCTGGGCATGACCCCTGGCGCTGTTTCACAGATTGAAAATGCCAATACAGCGCCTTCATTACATACACTTATACAATTATCATCATTATTCAATAAACCAATAGGATACTTTATTGATAATGATCTAGACCTTGATAAAAGAAAAGGTTATACAATATCCACCAAAGGTGTTCCAAAGGATTCTTTCAATAACAATATCATAATTAAAAGTCTGATTGATAAAATTGACACTTCAATAAAATCATATTGGATAACTATAAAAAAAAAGGTATCGATAAATGGACCGATCCTGCTTCATAAGGGGGAAGAATTTATAATTGTTATAAAGGGTTCCATTAACCTGATAATTGATGGAGAAATAAATCACCTGGAAAAAGGGAACTCAATTCTTATAAAAACATCCTTTATTGAAAAATGGGAGAATATAAATAAAACTGATTGCGAATTGATATATATCATGTTGTAAAACAGTATAAACTTCTTCCTAGTAACGGTTCCTATTGAAGTTATTTGGCAAAAAGAGACTAACAGGTTCTATAGAGATTCAGCCCTTTCTTTATAGATAAAGTTATATATTAAATCATTGTATCTATGCATTTTGACTTTCTCCTTTCCAGATACAGAATACCTCCAGAATCCGTAGATTTTAGCGAGATTGAGAAGCCGCTCACTGTATAATTCCCATGTAAAATGTTCCTTGACTCTCTTAATGCCATTTTCAGAGATAAAGTCCCAGAGTGATCTATCATTTAAATATCTATTTATAAAATCTTCAAGACCTTCAGCTATCAGTTGAGGGCTGCTAGTATTCAGCAGAAATCCACTAGTGCCATCTTCGATGATCTCAAGAGGACCTCCGAACATAGGGCCAAATGTTGGCAGGCCTGAAAGCATTGCCTCAAGGATTGTTAGCCCAAAGGCTTCGAAAAGCGCAGGTTGAACAAATATTCCTCTTAAGTCTGCTATGATCCTGTAGACTTCGCCTGTATCGATCTTATTTATACTTGGCAGCCACCTTACACTATTATAAAGATCGTATTTATCAATGAGATGGTAAGCGTTTCTAATTTCCTTCTGCTCTTCTATATCCTTTGATTCTTCAAAATGTATTGTGCCTGCAGCAAATATCAGATTGCAGTTTTCCTTGAGCGTTTCACTTATGCCATAAGCCTCAATAAGCCCAGTGATGTTTTTTATTCTGTCGAGTCTGGCCATGGTGAAGATCGGTGTTTTTTCAGGATCTTTAAGCTCTCCATAGATATCTTTAGAATTCTCCAGAAGAATTCTCTGTTTCCAAATACTAGTCTTATTTTCCACTCTTTTTTCATTTAGATAATATGGGAAATATAATTTTTCATCAACACCTGGAGGTATTATATTAAATTTAGGATCAAACAAGTTTATTCCGTTTTCCACTTGGCATAGTCCTGGCATTGTAAAAAACTGGTAAGATTCATACTGTCCCATAGACTCCTGTGTACCTGCAATTTCCTGATAGGTGCTAGAAATTATAAAATCCGACCTGTTCATCGAAATAATATCCGCTGCAAACTGTATAGAGAAATGATAATCATCTTCATAATCATTCCAATACAGATCGGAAAAGAGATATTTGGTCTTTTCCAGAGCATGGGCGATAGTGCATTGAGTAATATCAAGCTTCTCTGAAATGAGTGATGATACAAGGTTGCCGTCAGAATAATTGCCTATTACAAGGTCTGGGCGTCCCCTGAGTTCACTTATCAACTGCAGGGTAGAATCTTCTGCAAATTGTTCTAAATAAGGCCATATTTTAAAACGGGGAATCCAGTGATTTACTATATTATGATCTTTATCCTTAAAGGGCACTCTGAGTATCCAGCAGTTATCTGTCTCATGAATCATTTCCTTTCTAAGATTGCACGTTGTATCCTCTGCGTCAGGTATAAATCTTGTTAATACTACTATTGCAGGTATAATATTTAAACCAGCCAGCTCAATCTCCTGTTTCAGTTGTTTCTCCAAGGCCCTTACCTGATCAAGTATATATATGACCTGCCCCCCTGTATCGGGCCTGCCTAGCACATTTTCTTGGCCAAACCATCCGTGAGGAGATATTATGGCTATCTTTGATATTAGAGGCATTGGAACTCGTGAAAGGAACTGCTCCAGCAGAATATCTGTAGGTTCATTTAAGAGATCGATAAGAAGCTGCATTGTTCCGAGAATTCTATCTACTGTATTACCCCATCCAGACTCAAAGCCAGATTCTTTCATCCTTTTCTCTACAAGGGAAAAGGAAGCGTCCGGGAGTTCCTTGCCCAGCCAGTCTATAGCAGATTGAATTCCATTATAAAATTGATCAAATTCTGTAAGTATTGAGTCGTTGACTAAAAGCTGCTGTCCATTGTGTTTATGTAGTTTTATAAAATTGAAGAGTTTTGCGTTCCATTCTTCAGACCTGCTGAATATATTGCTTGAAAGAAATCTATTAAGATACCGTATACCGTTCCCAATTGTTTTAGCATCTTTTATTGATGGTGAATAATCATAAAAAGGCATATAATCGATATGGAGATGCTTGCTTGAACGTTGTTCCCCTAGAATATAATAATCTTTTAGATCGATATATTCAGATGATCCTATCTCCTCAATAACCTCGCCATCGATACGAATGATGTAAAAGTGGTACTTAGCAATTGCATACCTGTACATTAGTGTTATATGATCATCACGAACAAAAAGCTCCTGGACCCTTCGGAGAAAAAGGGCTATTGAAGAATTTTCCATAAATTCTTCTGTCTTCTTACTCGCTATGCAAAAACCTTTAAAAAGTTGAATAATATCATTTCTTAGAAAAAATTTCTGTTCTTCGTTGCATAAGAGCGCCAAAAATTCCTTAAAATTGTATATATCCTCTTCCGCAATTATATCTATTAGTTGTTTTCTCTTATAGGTATCACGCAGTCTCATTTATAAATACCTTTCCTGTAGCTTTTTCAATAAACCTGTAGTAATTTATTCCCTCTATAATCCCTCCAGCGTATTGTTGAGATGCAAAAAAAACATTCCTCAAGCCTTTTAAATTTTCAAGCTCTCTACTATAGTTTCCCACAACAACGCCCAGGGTGTCGCCACGAAGCATATATTCATCATTGCCTGAATCGCCACAGACCAACATATTTTCAAGGGGAATCTCCCATTTATAACTGAGATATCTAACTGCTTTACCCTTCGAAGCACGGTATGGAACTATATCAAGTAAGCGATCATGCGAATATATAAGACTATAATAACATCTATTCTTCAGAAGGAGATCATGTATTATTGCAAGCCGATCCTTCCCAGGTTTCATAAAATAGCTTATCTTAAACTTCCTCTGCGTATCCTCTTCCTGATACTCTAAAAAATCGAGCTTTTTAATGGAGTCTACTATCTTTATTCTATCCCACTTCTGAGAGATATGTGAATCCCAACCTTTATCATATATCAACTTATCTGAGTAATATATCTCAGTTCCAACTGCTGAAACAATGATGTCAGGGACAGGTAGATTATATAATTTAAGATATTCAACAGCAGATTCTACTGTTCTACCTGTAGCAACACAGAATACTATTGTCCCAAAATTTTCATTTAAAATTTGTATAAAATCTTTCAGTTGATGGTTATCTTTTCCAATAAGTGTGTTGTCGATATCAGATGCAATTAGATAATTCAGGTTTACTAGCCTCTTCCCAATTTGAAATCCTGGAAGCTTATCTGATAAGCCTATCTGACTCTCATCACTGACCAACTTCCTTATATTCTTAAGATAATCGTCAGCATGTTCCTTCCATGTATAATGCTTCCTAACATTCATTATACCATTTCTGGAGTATTTTGTCCATATCTCAGGATCAGCAATTATCGATTTTATAGAGTTGCTGATCTCTATTGTATTTGTAGGATCTACTAGAACGCCATTTTTACAGTTGTTGATTATATCCCTGGGACCGCCATTATTGGTTGCGACAATAGGAACGCCGCATGCAGCAGCCTCGATCAGTGTAAGGCCGAATGGCTCTATAAGGGCCGGATTTACAAAGACTCCCCCTTTCTCAGCAACAATGCGATATAATTCAGGAACCTCATGTTCAAAATCATGCTTCTTTGGTATAGCCATTCTGCCATAAAGATCATATTTGTCCATAAGAAGGAGCATCTCAGTTAAAACGTCACGTTCATTCTCATCTTTATCATGTATATCCTTTCTTATTCCAGCAAAGATTGCGAGATTTGCCATAACCTGCAGTTCACGATCTTCACCATATGCCTTTATTAGACTGGAAATATTTTTCCTCTCCTCAGGACGACAAATAGTTAGTACTATAGGTTTGTCAGGATGAAGAAAAAAGCGGTTTAACTCCTGCAGTACTGATGCCTTGGCATGCGTGCCGATCTCATCTTTCTTAAGTTCGGTTAGTATGTCATGATAATAGGGATAAAATTTTTCAATATCAATGCCAGGAGGGATTACTTTGTAATTTACAAATTCGCTATTCTCATACATGCTGTACTGTTTTTTCACTTCATGGTCTGTGCTTGTGACAATAAGTTCAGCTTCTTTTAGAATCTCCTCTTCAATCATAACTCTTGTGTCAATTTTATACCGTTTTATAATATCATCATCATTTTTCCCTTCACCCAACAGCTTCTCTCTCTTTGATCTGCCAAGTGAATGACCTGTAAATATAAAAGGAAT
The DNA here is from genome assembly GCA_034190185.1 of Spirochaetota bacterium. Taxonomy (GTDB): domain Bacteria; phylum Spirochaetota; class UBA4802; order UBA4802; family JAFGDQ01; genus JAXHTB01. The sequence continues at coordinate 5,617 of JAXHTB010000047.1, forward strand.
TCCAAAAATCTTAGACAACTGCATTGCCACATATCCACCGTCAGCATAATGACCATGAATAATATCAGGTATTGAATCCTCTTTTTTGATAAACTTAATTGTCTTATCAACATATTCATCAAGATGCGGCCATAGGAGTTCCTTTCTGATGTATTTTCTTCCTCCGCACTGTATCCTGACTATTCTAAATTTATTATTAACCTGCTCTATTGACTCAGAATAATCCATAGATACAGTTTTGTCGGATATTAACCGAGTGAAAAGATCAACCCTATCAACCTCCTCATGAGTGCTTAAGGAATTTGCAAGCTCAACAACATATTTTATCTGACCCCCAGTATCAGCATCGCGACCTAATTCCATACTTCCAGCCCGCAACAGGCCGTGAATGCTGAACATCTGGATATAAATTTTTTTATTTCTATCCATTCTATATTTTAGTTATCATAGTTGAAATATCTCTATAAAAATTAATATCAGAGGGGACTGCACCTTTAATTTTACATATCTGCAATGCAAAAGTTGACGCAACAGAAAGAATAGTATTCGGCTCCCATCCCTTAAGATAACCGATCGCCAGTATAGCAGAGAATGCATCCCCAGCGCCTACTGTATCAATGATATCTTTTGTATCAGACAGCTCTATTGTATACTCATTATCATCAATATAGAGACTGCTGCCCCTGCTGCCCCTTGTGACAGCGATCATATCAAAAGAGTACTTCTGGATCAGGAACCTGATAAAATTATGTTCATCTCCTTGGAATTCGAACATATCCTTTATCTCAATAAGCTCTTCCTCATTAAGCTTTAAAATATCACTATGCTCTAGGGATTCAATCACTATTGCTTTAGTATAGCACTTTGGTCTTAGATTTACATCATAAAAACATTTCGTGTTTATTTTTTTTTGTGAAAGAAGCTTCTGCAATGTTCTATGACCATTTTTGCTCCTCTGAATAAGCGATCCAAAATATATAAGACCAACTTTTTCATTAATTAACGATTTTATTGAATCATCAAAGGATATATGATCATATGCGGCATTGGGTAAGATATTAAATTCAGGCATACCAAGGTTATCAAGTTCTATTAAAACCCTACCACTTGCATGATCAGGATCGATCTGCAGATCGCTGATCTCGAATCCGTTTTTCTGTAGATAGGTGGATATTTCCTTGCCATCAATATCATTGCCAACACGGGTAATAAATCGGACAGGCATTCCTAGATTTTTTAGATGAAATGAAAAGTTGAAAGGAGCCCCTCCAAGACGCTTATAATCAGAAAATATATCGAAAAGGATTTCTCCAATGATTAGGATCATAGAATAAAAGTATAAAAGAAAATATGCATCAAAGATGCAAAAGAATTTAAGGCAGGCTCTTGACTTCCTGGTCACCGCCTGCATTTATATACTTATCACAGGCGCTTTCTCTAGTTGCCTGAATTAGAAATTTGAGGGATCAAGTAAAAATTGGTAATCAATGCATGAGTGAATGACTATCAGATACTGTAATTCACATTTTATGCTATACATCACCAGACTAGCTCATGGAGCGAATCCTCAAATCTTTAATCTTTTTTTATTATGTCAAATTATTTCATTACGTCAACGATTTTTTAACATTAGCAATTGCAAATACCTCTAATGTTACAAACAGGTAAAATAATCACTCATATTAAATATAGCTAAATGTTTTCTTGAATTTATTTAGTAATATTAAAGTATTGTTATATTATATATTATAAAATCAATTTTTATTACAACCGGAGGAGAGAGTCATGATACAATGGCCAAAAAGCAACGATGCTTTAGGAACTGTTAACAGAGGCAACCCGGCAGAATCAGGGTTATGCACATTATGCAGATCCGATTGCCAGGGTAAATGTGAAACATGGATGTCATGTATTAAGGGAAGAAAAATTCTTTATCCAAGGGATTTCGGATCAACAACTTCTGGCAGCGCTAACACATGTCAGGTTGGAGTTTCGTATAATTCTTTAAGGATAAATGGATACGTCTATGGATCAAATGGGCTTGCACAGGGGCTTTCAAAAGATCCTGATGATTGTGTTTTCCCAAATGTAACCATTGATGGAGAATTTGGAAAGAAAGTAAAGACAAAATATAGAGTGCCTTTAATGACAGGTGCGTTGGGATCAACATTTATTGCGGCAAAATATTGGGAATCTTTTGCAATAGGAGCATCTCTTGTAGGTTATCCAATTGTTGTGGGTGAAAATGTTGTTGGAGTTGACAAGCTGTCAGTGCTGAAAAACGGAAAAATTGAAAGCGCTCCTGAACTGGACAGAAGAATTGACACATATCTAAAATACTATGACGGATATGGCGCAATTATTGTTCAAATGAATGTTGAAGACACACGCAATGGTGTCGCAGAATACATTATTGATAAATATGGCGATAAGGTAATCCTTGAATTAAAATGGGGACAGGGAGCTAAGGTAATTGGAGGTGAAATTCAGGTGACAGACCTTGAATATGCCCTATTTCTTAAAAACAGGGGGTATATAGTTGATCCAGATCCGACAAAACCCGAGGTTCAGGAAGGTTTTAAAAACGGCGCTATAAAATCTTTTGCAAGACACAGCCGGCTTGGATACACTAATCTCTCAACTACTGATGAAGTAACAGAAGAATTTATTAAAGCTGTTGACCATTTAAGAGGATTAGGATATCAGCGAATTACACTTAAAACTGGATCATACGGCATGGAAGCCCTTGCTCTCTCTATTAAACTGGCTACTGACAATGACCTGGATCTATTAACAATAGACGGCTCTGGAGGTGGAACTGGCATGAGCCCATGGAATATGATGGAAGCATGGGGAGTTCCGTCACTCCACTTACATTCTAAGGCTTATGAATATGCAAACATACTTGCTGCAAAGGGGAAAAATGTTGTTGACCTCTCATTTGCCGGTGGTTTTGCGCGCGAAGATCATATTTTTAAGGCACTTGCCTTAGGCGCTCCTTATACTAAACTAGTATGCATGGGAAGAGCCCTTATGATACCTGGATATTTAGGGTCAAATATTGAAGGTGTTTTGCATCCTGAAAAAAAGGAAAAACTATGCGGGAATTGGGATAAGCTGCCAAAATCTGTTCTAGATAATGGAAGCAAGGTTGAGGACATTTTTGCCGGTTATTTTGATTTGCAAAAGAAAATTGGCGCAGATGAAATGAAAAATATCCCATATGGGGCAATTGCTGCATGGACATTGGCAGACAAATTATCAGCAGGATTACAGCAATTACTGGCAGGAACAAGAAAATTTTCAGTTAATGAGATAACAAGGAATGAAATTCTTTCAGCTAACAGAGAAACTGAGAAAGAAACGAATATTCCTTTCATGTCTGATTTTCAGGATGAGTTTGCAAAGAAGATATTAGATAACTAAATCCTAAATCTGATATTTAAGAGCTATCCGCATAAATAAAAGGTATGCGGATAGCTCATTCCTACACAACTTTATGTTTTATTTCCTCTTTTTTTAACACACTCAAATAATAAAGTTTTTAACGATATTTGCATCTCTTTGTAGCATTTTTATGATAAAGATTTTTTCAGCTATAATAATTTTCATTTTATAAGACTTTTAAAGTAAATAATGAACTTAATATTATAGAAATTGTCATTAATAATAGACTTACATCAATTAGGAGTTCATATTGAAACTGGTAAAAATAATAGATCCTTTTTATCCGCTTATATAAGCAGTAATAGTACAATATATTAAAAAGAAAGAAAATATAAAATAAATTGAATAATAAAGCACAGTAGAAGACCGAGAGACTGAAAAATAGTGAGAATACGATCAGAAGTGACCTGATTATATTTGTTCCTAAAATTGTTGGGAGTGTGTAAATATCTAGTAAAAAATTCCCCGTCATAATCTATAAGTTCATGTAAAATATTTCTCACCAAAAACAATTGAAGAGAGTATAATAAAAATAAATGATGATATTATTAATGGCATTATAAAATCACAATCAGCGCTTAAACATTTAAAAACTTCAGAAGTCATAAAAAAACTTAGGATTGAGGAAAACAGGTTGGTTCTGATCAGAAATTTGGATGCTGATTTTAGAAAACTGATTACCTTTGCTTTATTCTTGAACTTTATGAGATAAATATTATCCAGCACATTATTGATTATCCACAACGGTGTTGATGCTCCTGATGAAACAAAAACCTTTTTTTGCCTTTATAGTCTTTTGAATCTATCTCATCTTCTGTTTCAATATGTTTTGTAAAGACTTTTTTAACTTTCCTATTTCAGCTAATCGTTTTGTATTACCTAAATTTTTACCACCTATTACAATTATAGCACCAGCTCCATTCTTTACAGCATTGTAGATATCTGCTTGTCGATTGTCAGCAGCATTACAGATAGTGTTTTCTATTATTATATTATTATATTATTTTTAATAAGTGATACAGCTTAATTATAAAAGCTGATGTCCTGGGTTGTTTGCATTACAAGTATGTAGTTGTTTTTCAGAGGGATATCATCTATTTCATCAAGATTTGAGATTACTATATAACCAGATGTTGCACAACTTGCAATTCCTTCCACTTTAGCGTGATGTTCATAACCTAATATTATTGTATAATATCCTTAGGCTAAATATCTTTTAACTATTGGATGAACATGAGCGACCTTTGAACAAATTAAATTGATAACTTTTTTTGATCTCTTTTTTAACTCATTTAGATGCTCAGCAGGTATTCCATGAGTGCGCACTGCGATTACTTTTCCATCAATAGTTCTATAATCGTCTATTACTTTGAGCGCCCTGCTCTCTAGAATTCTTGATGTCTGCGGATTATGTATAAGCTGACCCTTTATGAGAATATCCTCATCTTGGCTGTTGATTTCTTTTACTGCTCTTATTACAGCTTTGCAGACTCCAATACAGAAGCCTGAATGTTCAGCAAGTTTAATTTTCATAAATTATCTGGCGATATTGAGAAGTATGAAAAGCATGAGAAGCTGCCATCTGTTTTATTAAATTTAGTGTGGTTTATATCTTTTATATTTTAATTATCTACGCAGAATAATTAAAGTCAAGAAAAAATGCTTGAAGTAATTTGTTCTATTTATTTATTATTTACGTAAATGATTGATATTGTACAATTTATAGTGATAGATAGTTGATCGTTTTTGTTGAAGTGCTGTAAAGTGAATTTAGCGCCATATTTATTAATAAGGATAAAGAGGTGATTAAGCGATTTAGATAGATAGTTGCTTAGAAGCATGTAAATCTTTTTTTTCATTGACACAAGGTTTTTTGAGTGTGCTTATGTTTATTAAGAGAGTATTATCTTCATAAATTTCAGTCAAATATTATAATTTAATAAGGAAGATTATGACGCGTGTTTGGATACCAAATACAATTACAACAGGGAACCTGCTTTTAGGTTTTATTTCAGTAATTTTTACAAGTAGAGGCGACCTTTTCGGATATGTAACTGCATGCATTTTAATTCTTGGCGCTGCTCTCCTTGATGGAATCGACGGGCCCGTAGCAAGGGGTTTAAAGGTAGACTCGCCAATTGGCAAAGAGCTTGATTCTCTAGCTGATTGTGTAACATTTGGTGTTGCCCCAGGCTATCTTGCATATAAGACATACCTTGCAGGTATTATTATAATACCTCTATTTGGAAAATCTCTGGATTTAGGCATATTCATAGCTTCAATATTTCCTATTTGCGCAGCCTATAGACTTGCAAGATACAATGTAAATTCCGACCCCAATTCATTTGCTGGTTTGCCATCCCCAATAGCAGGAGTGATAATTGCATTGATTCCTATAAGTTTTGTGAATATCGAAATCCCTAAGCTCTTATTCGCAATATTCTATATAGTTATTGCCCTTTTGATGGTCTCAACAGTAAAGTACTCAAAACCCCAGATTTACCTTAAAAACAATATTCATGGGATCAAGCTAATCATTTTGATTATTTTACTTTTAATCATTTTAGTTGTATTAAGGCAATGGATAGTATTAATTTTTATTTCACTATATATCTTTTCTGGAATAGTAAACTTTATTATACAATTTATTCAGGAACATAAGTATTGATATATTGTAAATATATCCGGTGTCTAATAATAGATGTTTTGCTATATTTCTAATAATATTTATTGTAACTGCAAAGCTGTATTTAAAAAGAGGTAAAAAAAAAGGGATGTGTAGATTATTGAGTTATGGAGATAATAAAAGTGTTTTATAATTTCCTCAATCTCTTCCATCTCTTTATTGCCTTTTCATGCACTTTTATAAAAATTCAAAATATTCAAGCAGTTAAGAGATAGCTGAGTAGTTACAATTAATTAAACATAACTTAAAGGTCTATGACATCTGTAAAAATTATACTGAATTATGGAAAAATTTTCTCATTATAATAATGCAGGATCAGCCGTAATGGTTGATATTACAGAAAAAAATATTACCCAAAGAATGGCCAGAGCCTGTGGATTTATAAGGATGCAGGCGAAAACTCTGGAACTAATAAAAAAAAGTTTAATACCAAAAGGCAATGTGTTCGAAGTAGCCAGAATATCTGGAATTACAGCAGCAAAAAAAACTTCTGAGCTTATTCCTATGTGTCATCCATTACTGTTAACGCATGTTGATGTTCAGATGTCTATTGATGAAAAAAGAGGGGGCGTAAATATAAATTCTGAGATCAGGCTTGAGGGCCGAACTGGGGCAGAAATGGAAGCTTTAAGCTCTGTTTCTGTTGCTGCATTAACTATTTACGACATGTGCAAAGCTGTAGACAAGACAATGATAATTGAAGATATAAAGTTATTGGAAAAAAAAGGGGGGAAATCGGATTCAATTCCCTGAAAAATAAAAATTAGAGTCTGCAAGAATAAAAAAAGTAATAATTTCACTTTTTTTCCATAGTTATAATTATATACCATATTTTAAAATATTCGCTTTCAACATCCAATAAACAACTATAATCCTACTATATCACACTTGCATTTGGAATAAAAATATTATAAGTTGTTAGCACTCAACGAGTTGAGTGCTAACAACTGCAATTCTGATTAACAGAATATTAATCATCTATCCGTATTGGATCCTTGATTATTTCTTTAATATATCTTTTTTTGCAGAATGTATAAATATTAGCTTTATAATGAAGAATTCAGAAAAGAGTTAAGAGTAAAAAAGAGAATATTAGAGTCGGAAAATCATTGATCATTACACCAGTTTTCAATATACACTTGACTCATAAAATTTCAGATTCTTTTTACTCTAAGATGTCTACTAATGTATATTCTAATAGATTTTATTTTACTAATGATTGTATAGAGAATATAGAATATAGTATATACAATTTTCTTTTTACTTCATTTTAAAAATATAGATTAGATAAATAATATATCTAATATTTAATAAATTTTATGTGACAGGAGGCTTAATGTGGCTATAAAACCATTAGGTGATCGAGTAATCATTGAGGTTCAGGAAGAGGATTTGCAAAAAGAGGGGTCATTGTTTATCCCTGATACTGCCAAAGAAAAACCGCAGCAAGGAAAAGTGATTGCTGTTGGAAAAGGAAGATTTGAAGATGGTAAATGGGTTCCACTAGATGTAAAAATTGATGATACAATTCTCTATGGGAAATATTCAGGCACAGAGATAAAATATCAAGGGAAAGAGTATCTAATTGTAAGAGAAAGCGATATCTTAGCTATTATTGAATAAAATTTGTTATGAAAGGAAGGTTATAATATGCCAAAAGAACTACAATATAATGAAGAGGCCAGAAGGTCTATATTAGAGGGTGTAACCCAACTGTGTGATGCTGTAAAAGTAACACTTGGACCAAGAGGGCGCAATGTTGTAATAGATAAAAAATTCGGCGCTCCAACAATCACAAAGGATGGGGTTACAGTAGCAAAGGAAATTGATCTGGAAGAGCCCTTTGCGAATATGGGTGCGCAGATGGTAAAGGAAGTGGCTACAAAAACTAATGACGTTGCTGGTGATGGTACAACAACTGCCACAATCCTTGCAACAGAAATTTATAAAGACGGGTTAAAGAATGTTACTGCAGGCGCAAATCCTATGGATGTCAAAAGAGGAATTGATAAAGTAGTGGAAGCCGCGGTTAAATTTATTTCAGACACATCAAGAGAAATTAAGGACAAGAATGAGATAGCTCAAGTAGCTGCCATATCTTCAAACAATGATGTAGAGATTGGAAACCTGATTGCTGAGGCAATGGAAAAAGTTGGGAAAGACGGAGTTATCACTGTTGAAGAAGCTAAATCAATTGAAACCAGTCTTGAGGTTGTTGAAGGTATGCAGTTTGACAGAGGATATATTTCACCATATATGGTTACAAATCCTGAAAATATGGAAGCCGTGCTTGAAGATGCATATATTTTACTACATGAAAGTAAAATATCTGTTATGAAAGATCTTCTGCCAATTCTTGAGAAAGTTGCACAGGCTGGAAAACCGTTATTGATAATTTCTGAAGAAGTTGAAGGAGAAGCGCTTGCAACTATAGTAGTAAACACCTTAAGAAAGACCATATCATGCGCAGCAGTTAAGGCTCCAGGTTTTGGCGATAGAAGGAAAGCCATGCTTGAAGACATTGCAATCTTGACAAAGGGACAGGTTGTGTCAGAGGACTTAGGACTTAAACTTGAAAATACAACCATGGACATGCTTGGAAGAGCTAAAAGAGTAATCATTGACAAAGAAAATACTACCATTATTGAAGGTGGCGGCACTCAACAAGATATTCAGGGAAGAATAAATCTCATCAAAAAACAGATTGAAGAGACTACATCTGAGTATGATAAAGAGAAGCTTCAGGAAAGACTTGCTAAACTTGCAGGCGGAGTTGCTGTAATCAATGTAGGAGCTGCAACAGAAGTTGAGCTTAAAGAGAAGAAAGCAAGAGTTGAAGATGCGCTTTCTGCTACACGATCTGCAGTAGAAGAAGGCATCGTTCCTGGCGGAGGATTGATGCTATTATATGCACAGAAAGCAATTATCGAAGCCGGAAATAAACTAAGTGGAGATGAAAAAATTGGAGCTGATATAATAACAAAAGCAACTGAAAGTCCAATGAAACAGATTGCAAATAATGCTGGATACGAAGGTTCTGTTATTGTTGAAAAGGCAAAAAATGAGAAAAATGGAATCGGATTTAATGCAGCCACTCTAGTTTGGGAAGACCTTATGGCTGCTGGAATCCTTGATCCTGCAAAAGTCGTGCGATCAGCTCTTCAGAATGCTGCATCAATATCCAGTATGCTCCTTACTACTGAAGTAATAATTACTGATAAACCAGAAGATGAACCACCAATGATGATGCCACCTGGTGGAGGTGGAATGCCTGGAGCAGGAATGTATTAAGATAGATAAAAAACTGTCAAAAAGAGCGTTCTTTGGAACGCTCTTTTTTTTGCTTTAAATTAACACTTTGAACATATTATAATTGAAATTAAATATAACCATTATCAAATGATTATTCTTACAAAAATAAGACTCATTACCGATAATTAAATATATTTATATTTTTTATAAGGAGAGATAGTTGGATCGAAAAAGAATTAAAGATCTCCTGAATTTAGAATCATCAGGCTCTGATGTGCTAATAAAGGGATGGGTGAGAACTAAACGAGAGGCTAAGGAATTCTGTTTCCTTGAAGTAAATGATGGTTCAACAATCACAAACATTCAGGTAATTGCAGATAAATCCCTACCTTCTTTTAATGATGTACAGTCACTAAGTGTCGGCTGTAGTATATCAGTATCCGGGAGGCTT
>JAXHTB010000470.1:0-2726 GCA_034190185.1 Spirochaetota bacterium
CAGCCATCATCCTATCACCAAGGGCACATTTTGCAGCAAATGCAACCAAAGATGAATCAACACCACCTGAGAGGGCAACAATCAAGGGATGGTGTTTAATAATAATACTTTCAAGCTTTTCAATTTCATCTAAAATATTCATTTGAATATCTGTTTCAAAGGATTAAGTAATTGATCTAAACCTATTTGTTCAAATCCTTTGAGAGTTCGCCATAGGTCCTCTTGAGAATGTGGTTCAAGTGTAATTATTGAAGGCCTTTTCATCTTTGACACAACTTCTACAATCACACTATAATCAATATTACCATGGCCAATTGGGGCATGAGTATCTTCATAACCATTATTATCATGTAAATGAAATTGACAAATGAAACTTTCAGTTTTTTCTATCCAATCTGGGATCCCAACTGATGAAAAAGCATTAACATGTCCTACATCCATACAATGACAAACTGGATACTCTTCCAAATTATTCATAATACTTATCATAGCATCTGGTGTTTCCTCATAAACATTTTCAATTGCCAAAATTGCTCCTATTTCTCTGCATCTTTCCGCATACACTTTTAGGTTAGGTATGATATTGGCAAACCATTCATCATAAATAAAGCCAAATCTCCTCATCTCAAAATTGAGATGCATCACTATCGATTGAGGTGAAAAATATTGAGCAAGCTCAAAGGCCTCATCCATCCTTGAGAGTGATGCCTCTCTTATTAATCTGTCTGGAGCACCAAGAAATATCTCATTAAAGGGAGCATGGACAGTCATAATTGTCCCAAATTTCTTTAATTGCTCAGCTAAAGTTCTGATATAAGAGTATGAATAATTATCAAGAGAATAATAATCTAAACCGATTTCCAGATTAATTCTATGCTTTTCAATCAATCGTAGATACTTATCATTTATTAACCTAATAGGCATGTTAATAAATACCCTGTCAATTATCCTACGAGTGCGATCATTCAGCTTCATTTGATCTATTCACTTTTCAATTATCCTAATATCAATTCTTCTACACAATTCTACTTATAGTTTCGATTTCTCTATTATTGAAAATTCAATTTTTTCAATATGCCTATAGAAACGATGATTTGTAAATATTGTTATGGTGAAAGAACCTCCGAAATGGCTCCCCTAATATACTCAATAATATCTGTAGCCTTTATAACAGGAGTTAAATACCTCTCTGAACAGCTATCTGCAGCACTACCATGTAAATAGGCCCCTATCCCAGCAGCATCTAGGGGGGATATATGATCCTGAAGAAGCAGAGCGCCGATCATACCGGATAGGACGTCACCTGAACCCGCAGTTGCAAGAGAAGGATTTCCAGTAGTATTTATCAATGTTTTTTTTCCATCAGAAATAATAGAAGCAGGTCCCTTTAATAGAGTTACAGCAGAGGTCTTTTGGGACAATTCAACTGCAGCCTGTACCCTGTCATTTTTTATTTCATCAACAGATTGTCCCATTAATCTAGAGGCTTCATAGAAATGCGGAGTAATAATAAAAGAAATGTCTGTATGCAGACTATTACTTTCAAAATAATTTGTCAGATGATAAAGACCATCACCATCAATCAGTACCATTTTTATACCAAATTCAAAAAGATTATTCATTAACAGCTCAAAGAGGCATGCTGAAACCTCACTTCTTCCCATACCAGGTCCAATTACAACAACTTTGTAATTTCGATCCTCATGAAAAAAATTTCTAATATCATTTTCAATTCTAGCAACTATATTATTGTCAACTTTCCCTTGATGTTCAAGACTATCAATGGATCGTGTTATAAGCTCAGGTATCCTGCCGGCAATTATTGACCTTGCTTTGCAGGTTGTAAGTAATGTTGAAAGCCCTACACCTATCTGGAAGGCTGCCATTACAGCCATAATAATTGCGCCCTCCATATTATCAAAACCCCCAATAAATAAAAGATGACCAGACGCCCCCTTATGCGCATCAACATCCCTTGTAAAATCTAATCTTCTTCGGACATAACTTTTATTTAGAAGATCAATTCCTAAATCCTCAGACTCGGTCAATAATGAAGGGAATCCAATATCTGAGACATGCAGCCTGCCAGTATAGCTTTTGCCAGGATAAGTAACCAAAGAAATCTTAGGAAGACCGATAGTAACAGTGTAATCAGCCTGAACTACAATACCATGTGGTGCTACGCCGTCAGAAGGAAGCCCGCTTGGAAGGTCAACGGAAAGCACTATTGTACTGCTTTTGTTGATCTTCTCAATTACATCCTTTGCAATCCCACGTACTACTCCATTAAATCCTGTCCCAAGCATAGCATCAATAATCAGATCATAACTATCTAATTCAATACTAGCAATAGCAGCGTCATCTTTCAGCTCAGTTATTGTAATACCAAAATTAAGACATATACTATAATATAAACTGGAGGTGATAGATATCTTTTCCTTACTGCCCGTAATATAAATATCGACATGTACGCCTTTATTTGATAATAGATAGCCGATAACAAAACCATCTCCACCATTATTGCCAGTACCAGAAAAAATAACAACCCTAGTTAAATCAGCAAAATTCTGTAAAATATAATCAGCAATAGATTTGCCAGCAAACCCCATTAGCACCTCACTAGGAACACCCTTCTCCTCAATAGTGATCTTGTCTATATACTGCATCTCCTTTGCTGTTACTATCTTCATATTTAAACCTTTTAAAATGATGAGTTCCAGTTTCCT
>JAXHTB010000471.1:0-2712 GCA_034190185.1 Spirochaetota bacterium
ATGGAAAAAAATATCTTATTGGTCATAAGAAACAAATACATAATACATTTAGAGATTTAATAACTGACTCATCTAAGGAGTTTGTTAAAAAGGTAACAAATAAATCATATCGGAGAAAAGACAAGTTAAGGATTTTGGAGGATTTTTGGGCGTTAAGAAATATTTCCTTTTCTATAAAAGAAGGAGAGAGGGTTGGCATTATTGGAAGAAATGGAGCTGGAAAATCAACACTTCTTAAGATATTAAGTCAGATTACTGATCCAACAGAAGGTAAGGCAAGAATTGTAGGAAGGGTTGGAAGCCTTTTGGAAGTTGGAACAGGATTTCATACAGAACTTACAGGAAGAGAAAATGTATATCTAAATGGTGCAATACTTGGGATGACAAAATCGGAAGTGGATAGAAAGTTTGATGAGATAGTTGATTTTTCTGAAGTAAGAAAATTTCTAGATACACCTGTTAAGAGATATTCTTCTGGTATGAGGGTGCGTCTTGGTTTTGCTGTTGCAGCTCATCTTGAGCCCGAGATACTGATGGTTGATGAGGTTTTGGCTGTTGGTGATGTGCAATTTAGAAGAAAATGCCTTGGGAAGATGCATGATATATCAAAGAAAGGGAGGACGATTCTTTTTGTCAGTCATAATCTTGCAGCAGTTCAATCTCTTTGTACTAGGACAATATTACTTCATCAAGGTAGGCTTATTTTTGATGGAGCTGTTGATAAAGCCCTGGATTTATATCTACAGACTGTTCAGCAGACTCTAGAAGAGCTATCCCTAGAAGAAAGAAAAGATAGGAAGGGCGGCAAATCATTCCGATTTTCAAAGGTTGAGTTCTTAAATTCAAATACTATGGAGCCAATAGATACAATCCTTTCTGGTCGTGATGTAAAAATTAAGATAAACTATATATGTAAATCAAAGAAGCCTCTTGAGGGTGTAGAACTTGAGATATCATTTTATACAACCGCAGGTAATTTTTTGTTTTCATCCAACAGTAAGGCTATAAAAAAAACTTTTGATATATATCCTGGTGAAGGGTATAAGATTTGTCATATGCCCAAATGGCCTCTTATTTCAGGAAGACATTATTATCATTTAATAGCAAGACATAATAAAAAGAATCTGGATATTATTGAAGAAGCAGGATATATTGATGTAATGATTGGAGATTACTATAATACTGGTTCACTACCAAATGAAAAAAAGCAGGGAGTCTTTATTGATTATGATTGGTTATAGATATTATTTATTTCGTAGTTAAATTTTTTTAAGGCTGATCCCTGAAAATCACCAAGTATATGTTTTTTTATCTCATTTCTTTTATTTTTAATACTATCCTTGTTAAATGCATCAGATAAAATTATATTAAGATTAGATAAATTTTTTTCAAGTATATAACAGGCTCTAGAGACTGGGAATTTATTTGATAAATCGTTATGTTCTAATTTATTCACGTTTGTTAAAATAATTGGTCTATCCCTATTTAGATAATCACTTATTAAACTTGATATATCAGTAATTAATAAATCTGATTTATTAATTAACTCATATAAATTGTTGTTGTTCTTATCCTCATAAAAGTATCTTTCAGAATTAGAAAACATATCATTTATTTCATTTATAGTTTGTACAAGTTGTGAATTTACTAATCCAGTTAATGGATGTGGTTTAAAGATGATTGTTGTTTTTTTATCTATCTCTAATATTTTTTTTATCATAAGCTTTGCCATTGATAAAATGGATGAATAGTCTGAATCGTTGAAGTATCCTTCCCATGTTGGTGCATATAATATTGTTTTTGTTTTAGAATTAGATTTGTTTGTAATGATGTCAATTTGAGGTCGACCAACAATTACAAAAGCATTATTTGATATCTTTATCCCAGCTTTCTTATAACGATCTATTGCTGCTTCCCCAGCAACAAATATTTTATCATATACTTTTACAAAATTATTTTGGCTTGCAATTTTATCACTATCACCATGACCAATAAATATATGCTTAAGATTTGGATTTCGTAGTAAATGCAGGTTCTTCCCGACATTTGCCGGGTATAAAATAATTTTTATTGAAGGTAATAAACACATTTCAAGGTCTATTAATTTAGGAATAATTAATACTTTAAGTTTGGTTGCTTCAATTGAATCAATATAGCTATATTCCCGCAAGTACACGATAGCTTTATTATCAATTTCTTCAAGTATTTTCAGCCATGTGTTTACCTGATAGACTGAGTTTTTTGCTCCACTGAAATATAGAACAACCTGAGGACTATAATCATTGATATCGTTTATAATCGAATTTATAAAATATCCATTCTTGATTTTTTTAAATGATTCATGAAATAATATAAAATTTATTAATAAAATTGCAAAGATAATTATTATTTCTAAAGTTAGTATATAATTAACAAATCCATATGGGGAATAAATTTCTAATATCAAAGCAATATATGTTATAAATTCACATAAGTAGATAGTATTAAAATAATTATTTTCTCTTTGCCTTAATATTTTAATGATATATCTATAATCATTAAAAATATAAAAATTTTTAACAGGTATAGGAATCCCCTTTTTATTAATTTCTTTTTTATAAAAACCTGTTAGAAGAATATAAAATTGTATTAAGAGGATTTGAAAAATATAAATTAAATGAGTATATATGTTAACATTGCTTTGTAAAATAAAACTCAGTAGAAATATTTGTT
>JAXHTB010000472.1:0-2707 GCA_034190185.1 Spirochaetota bacterium
CGAGAGGCTAAGGAATTCTGTTTCCTCGAAGTAAATGATGGTTCAACAATCACAAACATTCAGGTAATTGCAGATAAATCCCTACCTTCTTTTAATGATGTACAGTCACTAAGTGTCGGCTGTAGTATATCAGTATCCGGGAGGCTTGTTGATTCACCTGGCAAAGGGCAAAAATATGAGATAAAAGCTGAGGATATCACATTGATCGGCAAAGCAGATCCTGATCAGTATCCACTTCAAAAAAAGAGACATTCCTTTGAATTTCTAAGAGAGATTGCTCACCTAAGAGCAAGAACTAATACATTCGGTTCAGTTTTTAGGATACGAAATGCCTTATCCTTTGCAATACATAAATTTTTCCAAGAACGTGGATTTATTTATGTGCATACACCAATAATTACAGGAAGCGACTGCGAAGGAGCTGGTGAAATATTCAATGTATCAACACTCGATCCCTTACAATTACCTATTTCTGAAAATAAACCTGATTATACTAAGGACTTTTTTGGGAAAAAGGTTGGATTAACAGTTAGTGGACAATTAGAGGGAGAGACAATAGCATGTGCGCTTGGCAATATATACACCTTTGGGCCTACATTTCGCGCTGAAAACTCAAATACATCAAGACATCTATCAGAATTCTGGATGGTTGAACCTGAAATGGCCTTTTCTACATTAGCTGATAATATGAAATTAGCTGAGGATTTTATTAAATATATTTTTAAATATTGCCTTGATAACTGCCAGGAGGATATGGATTTTTTTGACTTAAGGATCCAAAAGGGAATAATCTCTATGCTTGATTCTATTATAAAATCTGATTTTGAGGTTATTACCTATACACATGCGATTGAACTAATCAAAAAATCAGGAACTAAGTTTGAATTTCCTGTTGAGTGGGGCTTAGATCTACAGTCCGAGCATGAAAAATATATTACAGAAGTTATATTCAAAAGACCTGTAATTGTGATCGACTACCCTTCAGATATCAAGGCTTTTTATATGAAAGAAAATGATGATGGCAAGACTGTTAAGGCAATGGATGTTCTTGTCCCAAAGATAGGAGAAATTATTGGAGGAAGTGAACGAGAGGATAGATATGATGTTATACTTGAAAGGATGAAGAAAGCGGGATTAAGCGCTGAAGACTATTGGTGGTATCTGGATATAAGGAAATTTGGTTCAGTTCCGCATTCAGGTTTTGGACTTGGATTTGAAAGAACTGTTCAGTTTATTACAGGCATGCAGAACATCCGTGACGTTATACCATTTCCAAGAACGCCAAAGAACGCTGATTTTTAAAATCCAATAAGTATTATAATATTTTCAGGATAATCAATGTATGAGAAATATAATTATTACATTATCATTCTTTGCCATATTGATAATTCCAGGCAATAGTATCTCAGAGATATTAAGGTTTAACTCAAAAGGTTTAGATCACAATAATACATATGTTACTTCAAATTCACAAGGGCAGGACATTTTTACCCTTAGTGACCTATCCTATGAGTACTCCAGTTCGATGATGCAGACAGAAATAGTTTTATCATTTAATTATCCTGCTTACAAGCTGGTAAAGGATGATATTAGAAAATACAATATCAACAGATCATCATACTGCTATATAAAAAATAATAATGCTCTGGGCGGAGGATGTGCTCATTTCTTTATGACCGATCACAGTGTTGAAATAGATACAGATAGGAACCTCTGGCTCGGGAACTCCTCTGATCTAGGCTCATTTACAATTGAATTCAGGCTTTTCCCTTTATCCTTTAAAGAAGAGAGTTATCTTTTTTCCAGAATCGGGTATCTTTCCGGAGAAAAAAATGGAATAGAAATACATTTTAAGGAAAATAGAATTTCTACAAAATTTTATAACATATTCAAGGACAGTAAAGGGAAAAGATATAATATTTTTTTAAATAATGGCAACCCTCTTGAAGAAAATAGATGGCACCATTTTCTTTTAAGTTATGATCGAATTTCAGGAAAGCTTATACAATATATAAATGGAGATGAAATTGAAGTGGTGCATATAACTGAAAACGGAAAGCCATTTTCAAGAGTATTACAGCCATCCTTTGCAAGCGAAGACCTTCCCAGAGCCTGTATAGGAAAAAATTATTACGGTTATCTGGATGAATTTAGAATATCATTTGTCCCTGTGGATGATCTGCAGAATAGAATGGACATTGCATATGATAAATATAAGCCAGTTGAAACAATAAACAGGATACCTATAAACAGAGAAGGTAGAATAACAAGTCCTGTTTATAATTTCCCATCAACAGGTACATCTGTAACACTATTCAGATGGGATGAAATAATAAGAGAAAACACCTTTGTGTGGATGGAATTTCGCATAAGTGATAATCTATTTCAAAAAAACAATAAAGATATCAAATGGTATAGAATCGAAAATAATCAAAAAAATATCTATCTAAAAAAAAATGGCAATAATTACCTTAGAGGGAAGTACTTCCAATGGAAGGCATATCTTATTCCGTCCCCAGATGGCAAATTTTCTCCCTCAATTTATAATATCGGATTATCATACAAAACTGATCATCCACCCAGACCACCTCTTTTCCTTGAGGTTTCGGAAATTGGCGACAGTTTTGTGCGCTTAAGGTGGAAAAAAAATGTTGAACATGATATTGGCGGATACAGGATATATTATGGGGTAAGATCAGGGAGATAC
>JAXHTB010000473.1:0-2701 GCA_034190185.1 Spirochaetota bacterium
AGGCAAAGCATATATTCATATCAAGAGATATAAAGATGCGCTTTTGACCTTAAAACACTTAATAGATGATTATCCATACAACAAAAAAAAGGACAATATCCAATTCCTAATAGCAAGAGTATATCTTGAACAAGGGGATATGGTGAAAGCTATTGAAGAATTTGAAAAAATAAAAGAGATAAATCCATTCTCCAGGTATATAAAAGAATCATATTACTACCTTGCAATTGCTCATTTAAAAAACAACCAGCATAAAAAAGCAGTTGAGCTCCTAAATGAATATCTTAATATAAAAAATCCCGAAAAAAAATATGAAGCAATTATGGAACTCGTCTTCCTCTACCTTAAAACTGAAAAATATAAAGAAGCTTCAAAGAAAATGGAAATAATAATAAAACAATATCACAAGAAACCAGGAGTAGAGAAGATATTATTTCGATATGCGACTGAATTAAAAAAGAAAGAGCTTCCCACTAGAAGGTATTATTATATTATCGTAAGGAAATACCCTGAATCAGAAACAGCAGGTAGAGTCTATTTAATGTGGGGAGATGAGGCATTTGTTAATAAAGAATTCAAAAAAGCTGCCTGGTTCTATACACAATATCTATCTGTTAAGGGAAGAAAAAATGCAGCTTCTGTCTTCCTTTATAGAATAATATCACTCTATAAATTAAAAAAATATGACGATATCATCTCCTTACTACAAAAAAAAGATGTTCCTGCTATGGACTCCTATACAACAAAACAGATTTCACTCTGGTGGGGGAGAAGCCTTTTCCAAACTGAAAATTATGAAGAGGCTTACAATGTAATTTATAACTGGGATCTTAAAGATTATTCGCTGAGTGACATCCTAATAATAAGTAAAATTGCATTGAAATTAGGCAATCTAAAAACAGCCAAAGATGCATCAATTTTACTTCAGGAGAATAAGGAATTCTATGCTGATTCACTATATTCCTTTGGATTATATTATCTCGAAAAAGAAGAGTTCGATGACGCAATGGGTTATTTCTCAAGGATACTGATTGAATGTCCTACAACAGAATTTGTTGATTTAGCAAAAATAGAGATTTCAGAAATTTTTATTATAAAGAAAAGATACTCTGACGCTATTCAGACACTTAATGAGATAGGGAGCAGTAAAATACTACATAGAAAAAATGCCATGCTAATAACTGTTTATTTTAAGACAAAGAATTATCAAACAGCTATATCCCTATCAAATAAATATATAAAACAACTAATAGATAAACCCTTTGGAAAAACTGCGGTAGAAGAAAATCTTCTATATTATTACAATACTAAAAAAACAAAAAAATTTAAAGAATATTCAAAATACTACAAAAAATATGAACAGAATAATTTTCTGGTCAATTATTTGTCAGGCAAATTATATTTTGAGCTTAATACATTTAAGAGTTCCTACTATTATTTCTATAAACTGGCCAATGCCAAGTGTAAATATACTGGTGAAGCATTATATTATTTAGGAGTGATTAGTTTATTTCAACAAAAAAATAAAAGGCGCTCAATGGATTTTTTTAAAAAGATGCTGAAAGAGACGAGCTCTCCCAATAAACTAATTATGAAAGGAAAGATGAATCTGTCCATTCTACTTGCTGAAAAAGGAGATATTAATGAGTCAAAAAAAATACTCATGGAAATGCTTAATAATTCAGAAAATTCACTCTCAAAGGCTTTGGCAAATAATTTACTGGAATATTTCAGCAATTTAAAACAATAAGGATAAGGATATAGTCAAATACTATTACGAAATACGATAGTCATATAGTAGATTATAAAGTATTATTCCGACACCAATAGGAATGACTCTGATATCTACCCGCAAATTAGTGTACAATAGGGGATAAGGGGATTATAGAGATAAGGCGATTGAATATAAAAAAGATAAACTAACTGAATTAATAAGAAAGTCTATTATTAAGGTTCATAATACTTTTGGTCCAGGGTTTTGGAAAATATTTATTGAAAGGCATTATTAATTGAGTTAAAAAATTGTAATATTACAGCAGAAAATGTAAACCAATCTGCAGGGATATATGAAAAATCTATTTTTTATAGTAACGTCATAAAAATCTTATCTTATTGGAGGCAAGATGAAACAAATACTACTAATTCACGGACCGAATCTCAATCTTCTAGGTAACAGAGAAACTGAAATATATGGTAACTATTCATTAGAACAGATAAATAAAATGATTGAGGAATTTGGTAGTGAAAATAATATAAAAACTCTTAACTTCCAATCGAATAGTGAAGGAGAAATTATCGATTTCATTCACAAAAACAGAGATTCAGATGGCATAATAATAAATCCAGCAGGATATACTCATACATCAATAGCTATTAGAGATGCTATTAAGGCTGTTAATATCCCTGCTGTTGAAGTTCACCTTTCAAACATCCATTCAAGAGAGGATTTTAGAAAAATATCCTACATCGCCCCTGTATGTATTGGCCAAATTTCAGGTTTTGGATATTATTCTTATCTGCTTGGACTGTCTGCGTTAATCGATTATCTAGGTAATGAATAAGTATCTTATTTACTTTACATTCAATTCAATAAATGCTAATTCTTCGCTTTCCAAATCTATACTTTTTGTTACACCAGAACCAGTACAACCTACTGTATCTATTTCTGGACCAAATTCCGAATAAGCAGTAACAACTGTTC
>JAXHTB010000474.1:0-2694 GCA_034190185.1 Spirochaetota bacterium
GTCGTTTCGGAAATTTAAGTGAGCAATTTCATCGAATACCTTTACAATGCCTGGTGTAATCCCATCTTCGATAGGAGTTTCTTTATCATTTCTTGTAATAATATCTCTTTGAGGAAAGAATTCCTTGTCTCTCATTCTATATAAATTTTTAATATCCAGCATATCTTCTTTTGAGCTTATTCTATTCAGATTTCTATATCTAAAAAAAACAATTGTTGAAATGAAAATAGATACTATAAAGGCAGTGAAAATCATAATAATAGAGATTCTTCTACTCTCTTTTATATTTTGTTGTAAAATATTATATATCCTGTCTTTGCTAATTATCAGGTTAACACTTCCAACAGCACGCCCTTTTACAATAACAGCTTTTGTTGTTAACCATCCTGCCATATCGATTTTTTTGTAAATATATTTCTTCATGAGTTTAGTTATTCTTTTTTTGAAGGGAACTTTTTTATCAATTATATAATAGTCAAGAAATCGAGTTCCCCATATTTTACTTTTTAACGGCATAAGGATAAGATCAATATTGTAGGCAAATTCATCATTAACGATGTTTCCGTTAAGGCTTTTTGAGATTGTTTTATTAGAGTGAGTAATAATCTTTCCGTCATGAAGCACAAAAAAGGCCTCATCTATAATATTTTTATCAATTTTCTCCTGAAAGAGTATTCTGAGTTTAGAATAATTTCGTGTTTTATAACATAATTCTGCAACCCTTGCAAAAGCTTCGATAACTAATATGGAATAATTTCGTGTATAGTTTTCTGTCTCAATTATTCTTTTCTTTGTTGTAAAATAAAAATAACCTCCGATCATTATACTTGAAATTATCAATAATATTAATAGAGTAATTGTAAAAATTCCTACCGGTATAATGTTTCTCTTTTTTTTATTTTTCATTGCTTATTACTTTATTTTTCATATTTTATTTCCTCTGTAACTTAAGTATCTTAAAGGAAATATATAATCACCTTCTTGTACATATTATCGACCATGTATAAAAAAATTTTATTAAAATTGTATTAATATCCTTTTATAATATTTATTCTTTTTTCTCTTTTTGGATATAATATTTTAAATAAGTTATAAAATAATAGTTGATTTTCAACTATCTTAATATATCTTAAATTATATGAGAAGAGATAAATTTCAAAAAATTTGGGATATTTCAACTATAATTTTTATCATATTACTGATAATTTCAATAGATGTGAGTAATGCCAGAAATATCTCAGACTACTGGAGTCAAGACTTCAGTCCAAACATTATAAATATCAGAAATAATAATGGCCAATTATATGCCTATATTGTGTTGTTATTTAATGAAAATCCTCATTTTGTAAACTTAATTCAAGAGGACAGCATCTCTTTAAAAATGATGCAGGAGAAGAATTTTCATTTAAATGAATATAGAAGATATATTAACAAGATTAAAAAGCAAAATCTCAAGAAAATGGCGCAGATTATGCTAAAAATATATCTTGATCCAATAAAATTTGATTCAAAGTCCCTCAAAGCAATCCAGAAAGCTCTTACAAAGTATAATATAATACTGCGTTTTTCAAAGGTTTCTCTAACTAATAAAAATAAGGTTATTCTAGATTACTGCATTTATGGGAATAAGGAGTTTGTAAATATTGTCCATCCGCTTTTCAAAATTAAAGAGAATATCTATAATATACAACCTTTTATATATTATGACGAATTTTCAACAAGCAATTCTACCTTCTATTTCGATATGATATATATAAATCCGGAAGAGGTTCATAATGATTATATAATTGCCAAAA
The DNA here is from genome assembly GCA_034190185.1 of Spirochaetota bacterium. Taxonomy (GTDB): domain Bacteria; phylum Spirochaetota; class UBA4802; order UBA4802; family JAFGDQ01; genus JAXHTB01. The sequence goes on from JAXHTB010000474.1 coordinate 1,797, forward strand.
AGATTTTGGAAGGTGAGAAAGTGGACTCAATGTTTTTTGTAGGGTCTAGGATAACAGATGACATTAAATATTGTATAGCAAAGGCCTTTCTGAACAGTAAAACCATTAAAGCTAAGATATTAGAAATGTTTGAAATTCATGAGCTTACACATAAAATATTAAATAATCATTACAATTGTTCAGATCAGGTAACAGGGGAAGAGCTTGCTCTTCTAAGCACGATATACTCAAATACCTATCTAGGACTGTCAGTTATGTATAGTTATTTAAATTATAATATAATAAATCCTCACAGGATTGCTGCAATGAATTTTATCAGATTTGTATCTAACAAATTAGGCAGATTCGATATTATCAATAACCCTTCACTACTTAAGCATATTCATCATTCAGAGTTAAAAAAATTTGTATTAGAGCATTTTACTTCTATTGTGCATGATCTAAGATAAACTGTAGACTGATTTCTATCTATATTTAATTTCTGAAGACAGTTTGAGCTTACCTTGAATCTTTTATAATACTGAAAAATATTACATATCCTAATATACAAAATAGAAAAAGGAGGTTCATTAGTTGATTGAACCTCCTTATCTGCTTTATTGATCTAAAAGCGCTTTAAGACTTGCTTAGTAGAAAAACCTTACCAAACAAATAAAAAGCAGCTACAATTTCTTCTCTGAACATAATTTACCACAACATAATTTTAAAAACAAAATAAATCAAAATATTTATATCTTAAAATAAATTTGCAGCAAAATCATTCAAAGAAATTTATTTTATAGCTCCTTGGCTTTCTTTACCTTTTCAATTTCTTTTTTCATAAGATCTTCTGGCCATGGTTCACTTGGTCTTGGTACTTCTAAAGGCTCAGGCTCGCCATTTACCCAGAATTTATGAA
>JAXHTB010000475.1:0-2693 GCA_034190185.1 Spirochaetota bacterium
TGGATATTTTCAGATTGACCTTCCCTTTATTATAATCAATCCTTATATAAGAGGCGGTATAGCAATAAAAGATGAAACCGAAATAGAGTATGAAGTTGGTGGAACTGCAGAAGATATGGTCAAGGATAAGTACTTTGGGTCTTATTATTTTGGTGTAGGCATAGGGTATACTATTTTTGAAGCTGCTATTTTAGACCTGAGTATCTTTGGTGAATATTTATATACAACATCAAAATTGGAAGATGATGTAGAGTTAAATGGACATGCTGTACATCTGGGAGTTAAATTAGCAATTTAGGGGATGGATACAATATTTTAAATCTATAGTTCTGATAAATTAAAGGATGTTAATAATATCTTTAGCATATCAGAAGTTAGATGATCGATTTATTAATTTTATTTTTCGTTATACTAAGGATTCAATGAGTAAGGGCGAAGGGTTTTTCGCCCTTACATGATACACATTCCATGTAAAGATATGTTTAGGATCATTGCTGCAGTATATATCTTGGCGCTTATTATTCTTGCGTTTCTGGGTTTTTCCGATGATCCTAACATAGATACTTTAGACCATGCTCTGAAATATTTTTCAAAACTTGATGTTGATATAGCCAGATCATACTTCCTGTACGGTCTTATTCCAACAAATACCTACCGAATTATCGTTATAATATTTCTACTATTTCTATCTGTTAAAGGATACTATCTACATTTTGCTGAATTGCTTGCCAGAAGATTCAAATCAAGACCTTTACAGATTGCTGTCTCTCTAACTGTATTATTTTCCCTTTTGATGGTTTTAAGATTTCCTTTCGCCCTTTTCACCGGTTTTATTAGAAAGGAGATGTTCGGTTTAATGAAAATCGATATCTATACCTGGATTTTCAGGTATCTTTCAGCGGGAGTCATCTCAATATTGCTTTCGGTAATAGCTATTACAATACTATCAGTAATAATATATAGAACAAAAAGATATTATTTTTATATCCCAATAGTCTTTCTTATCTTGAGTTTAACCTTTACAATAATATATCCTAGATTTATTACACCACTTTTCTATGACACAGTAAAATTGCCTGATAATGACTTGAAAATTAAAATATTTAAGTTACTAAGAAAAACTGGAGTTGAAATAGATGACATCTATATAATAAACAAAAGCAGATATAGCGTATCAGCTAACGCTTATATGACTGGCTTTGGCCCTGATAAAAAGATTTACATTTACGATTCATTACTGCATAACTTCAACGATAATGAAGTGTTGTCTATAATTGCCCACGAGGTTAGTCACTTTGTTAAAGAAGATATGCTGATAGGTTTATTACTCGCATCAGGTGGTATATTTCTGATTTTGCCCATGCTTAATTTTATCTCTATCTATTTTTTGGGGAGAAATCTCAAATCACTTGTTCAGCCAGAAAATCATCCTGCTTTGCTTATGTTGTTGATAATTACTATTTTTATAAGCAAACCTATTGAAAATTCAATATCCAGAAGAATAGAGCATAGGGCTGATCTCTATTCTATAAATCGTACAGAAGATCCTGATACATTCATTGAAATGAAGAAGCGTATGGCTATTATCAATAGATCACACCTTTTGCCGCATCCGGTTTATGTATGGTTCTATTATACACATCCCAGAATACTGGATAGGATAAAGATTGCGGAAGAATTTAAAGAATTACAAAATTAAAATATAGGTAATAGTTCAGTCTTTGTCAAAAAATGAGAAATATTTACCGCGAAGACGCAAAGGGGAATAATTTTTTTTTCTGCTGATATTGTGAAAAGTAAAAATGAATGCTTGTGTCAAGATATTCATAATTTGCCGCAATTATATAAGGCTGGATAATTTCCATTCACCGTCCAATCAATGACAGATAGACAATAATTCACCATTGCGTTCTCTGCGCCTTTGCGGTTCAATTTTTTACAAATATAATTATGTTCTGTTATTGTTCGATTTTTATTTTATGATTTTTTGTTATTTTGAAGACATTATAATCCTTTTATTACATTACGATAGTTCCATAATATAATCGTAAGCGCTTAATGAGGCAGTTGCTCCGTCAGCGGCAGCCATAACTATCTGCCTTCTTGAGTTCTCTCTCAAGTCGCCAGCAGCAAAGATTCCTTCAATCGGAGTTTTCATATGCATATCAACTATAGCCTCTCCCTTGTCGTTTAGCAACTCTTGAGGAAGAAAGCCTGTATTGGGAGCAAATCCAACAAAGACAAAGACACCATCAAGCTTTAGTTCACTGGTGATATCTGTCTTCTTATTCAATAATGTTACAGACTCAACTCCTTGGGTTCCATTTATAGAAGTAACCACGCTGTCATAAACAGGTTCAATTTTTTCATTGCTAAGCACCCTGTTTTGTAATATAGAAGCGCCTCTAAACTGGTCTCTTCTGTGAATAAGATAAACCTTTTTTACAAAACGTGTGAGGAAATCAGCTTCTTCAAGGGCTGCGTTTCCTCCACCCACAACTGCTGTAATTTTATCCTTAAAAAATGGGCCATCGCATGTTGCGCAATATGATACACCCTTACCTGTAAACTCATTCTCTCCTGGAGCCCCAAGTTTTTTATAAGAAGCCCCGCTTGCGATTATTACAGTTTTTGAATTAAGTTCTTCGTTATTCGATAAGACAAGCTTAAAATATTTTTCATTTTCAACCTGA
>JAXHTB010000476.1:0-2648 GCA_034190185.1 Spirochaetota bacterium
TAATGGATAAATGTCTACTATAGAAAATAAACCAAGAGGGTATATTGATTATATTCTTGCAATAGACTGTGAGACTACTGGTTTGTCCGATCAGTTGAGAGCGCAAAAAGTATATCATCCAGTGAAGATTTGACAAAAATCGGCGGTTCTATGACCTATTCAGTAGCATTTAAAAATACAGGGCCTATGGCCTACTCAGTTGATACCATGGAGTTATCAGCCTATAAAATCGACCGCAATGATCCCCAACTAATAGGATCTATCAGTCAAAGCAGCAACAGCTCATTCTCCGAATTTCAATCCTTTATACTTAATCCCGGTCAGGAAAGCGGTATTTTCAGCTTTAGAAATGACAGTTTATATGTTAGTGACGTTATGTCTCTTCTTGGGAATTCAAGTGGCATTATATGTGCTGTCGCTGGTTATTCAATATCCATGGAAGGAGTTGATTTCACTCAGTCAGGAACAGATGTCCCTGTAAAAACAGCAAAAATATTTATTGATTATGGGCCTGGTGTAGATAATGTCAGTGAGCAATACAGCGTTGCCACAAAGACCAATATTAATACAAGCGCTACAACATTATTTGAGTTGTATAATCCGGTTTTATTAAAAGATATATTTGCCTCAATAAACATTCCTTATGATCTTGGTGATGCAAGTTCTGATGAAGACGATGAAGAAGAAAATCCGGATATTGGGGATACAAATAACGGGCTAATATCAGTGAGGGATGTCGCGATGGATCCAGAATTTCAAAAATACTGGTATGTATCACATATATATAAAGAAAATAATACCGATATGATAGCGGTTTATGCAACTCATAAATGTAATTATGATTTTGATAAAATTGAGATAAAAACCGGTGATACTGTACAACTCATATACAGTATTGATGGTGATGATGATGGAATTCCCTTAAGAATCGAGAAAATGCTGGGAACATCTGATGAATTATTGGATTCAGATGGGGATACATTAAGCGACTGGGATGAGCTTCATCCTGATCCTGAAACGAATCCTAAAACCAATCCTGCTAACAAAGATACAGATGGTGACGGATTACTTGACAATGAAGATAGTGATCCACTAGTTGCTATAATAAGCAATGATGCTGTACTGGTTAATATTGAACTCTCAGTTGGAACAATTAATTTCGTTAAAGATTCTACAGAAGGTAGTGGCACCAAGGTGAGAGAATACACTATCACTGACGTAGTGGCAGATGCTATACAAATCACTCCCTATGCTGCAAAGAATGCATGCCCTATAACCATTACGCTAAACGATAGCTTGCCTATCGATGCAGAGTCGGACAGGGTATCTGAGGAATTACCTTTACTAGTTGGAGACAATACTATTCTAATAACAGTTACAGCATTAGATGGTGTTACAGAAGAAACTTACACCCTAAATATCAATTCTAAATTGTCACCTGTTACTGGTTTAACTGCTACTCCCGCTGGTGAAACTGATAATCAATTAAGCTGGTCAGTTCCTGATGATGACCGCATATCGGGAATGATTATCAGAAGTTTTGCAAGATCTGGTTCCACTGTGCTAGATACGGCAACTCCTGAGAATCGTTACTATGATGTGGGTGATACTATAGGTAACGGGACTGTAGTATATGTCCTGACTAGCGAGAGCGTTGAGCAAAGGGACAGTGATTTATTAAATGCTACGACCTATGATTATGAGATTTTTACTTATAACAAAATTGGATCTAGTTATACCTGGAGTAATGGTATTAGAGCAACTTCATCTACAATAGCAAGAACACAGGCAAGACTTCATTTTGAATTATATTACTTAAAAGCCATAAAAGACGAAGATGGAGGGTCTCCATCTTCTGAATATTATTGGGATATTAAGCTTAACAGTATTGGTAAAGATACAGTGATAATTGATAGTAAGCTTGACAGTCATGCCTCTTTAAATGCAGATAATGATGAAAAACAATATTATTCTTTTACATCTAATGCCGTAGTACCTTATGAACCTTTAACTTATAGGGGAAATTATATTGATGTCGATAGGTTTTATGGCAAAGAAGTTATCTTCAATTTAAATATATATGAACATGATGAAAATAATTATGACAGAGGTAATGGTGATGATGATGTCATTTGCGCCAATTCCTATTATTTTACATATAACTTTGATGATGATATCTGGAACAGTACTATTTCTGATTTTTTAATAGGAGAATCCGGTGAACATAACGCTAAAACCAAGAGACTATCTATTGACAGCGATCATGGAGATTGTGAAATAAGAATACGCTTCTGGTGGGAAGAGTTATAAGAATAATTGTTATTGGGTTAATTGAATATAATAAGAAAACAAATAAGTGCGGATTTAAATCCGCACTTATTTTTATATATAACAAAGCTATCAGTTTTCCTAATCAGGTGTAAGCGGCTATACAACCCCATCTTGCCAATAACTTTAAAAATGATTTATGATCTCCATAACAAATAACCAAGGAGGCCATAATGAGTGACATTAAGCTTTTATCACAATCGGAGTGGTAGATACTGGTCGTCTCATGTATCAAGAGACTATTAGAGTGGATTAAGTCAAAGGGAATTTTGCTTAATGCATAATATTTCTTACTGGGCATTCAAAACATGGAATAGACA
>JAXHTB010000477.1:0-2634 GCA_034190185.1 Spirochaetota bacterium
CTCAAAACTTCATATCTATTTAGAATACTCAAAGTTGCATTTGTTGTTTGTTATTGTTAACTTCATGACATTTTTGATCATTTATATATCAGAATTATGATTATTTTCATCATTATGTTTCTATCTATTATTACCTGATTACAATATTTAATAATTGCTATACTAATATTATTTCTTTGTATACGAAAGTGATCTTTGCCTTTAATTTTGATTACAGTCTCTTTATTTTATTCATCATGGCGATCTTTTTATAAAAATAATATCAAAATTTTTATAATTCATAAATATAATTATATATAATTGAAAGGAGGTAGTCATGTTCGACAAAGATACATTAGAAAAAAATGATCTACTGCGAAAAAAAAGAGAAGACCGCTGCGAGAAACTCTATAAAGGAAGGGAAACTAATGCAACTACTGCCTCTGGCATACCTGTTAAACCAGTGTTTATGCCAAACGATATAAATAATATTGATATTGATGAAATCGGCATACCAGGAGAGTATCCCTACATTCGTGGAATATATCCATTACACTATCAGTTCCAACCTTGGATGAATCAGTTTACTCTTGGTTATGGATTACCAGAACAAACAAGAGAGAGGATGAAGCAACTTAGAGATGAGGGAATGAGCGGATATTTTAATGCTGAAGCTTATAATATTGTTCATGATCTTGTAAGCAAAACAGGCTGCGATCCCGATGATCCCATGGCAAGGGGTTTAGTTGGACAGGGAGGTGTGTCAGTATGCACAATGAATGATATTGATCAGCTTTTTAATGGCATCAATCTCGAAAACGCCCATATTGTTCAGAATATAGGCAGTGCAACTATGGCAGGGCTTGCCATGCTTATAGTCTATGCTCAAGATAAAGGATTTACTATTGAAAAGATGAGCGGCAACAGTATGAATTGGCTTTATAAAGCCCCATTTGTTGATTATGCGATGTTCCCGCCAGAGGGCGCATTTAAACTTATGATAGAATTTATAAAATACTGCATAAAGCATATGCCCAAATGGAATATTCTTAACCTCTGCGGTTATTTTATTGAAGAAGCAGGAGGCAATGCTGTTCAGGAAGCTGCATTTATTATGGCAACTAGCATTGCTGTTACTGAAGAATGCATAAAAGCCGGCCTTAAACCTGATGAGTTCCTGCCCCGTTTTGGATTTCAGTTTGCCCAGGGTAATGATTTTTTTGAAGAGATTGCAAAGATTAGAGCGCTTAGAGGAATGTGGGCTAAAATAAATAAGGAAAGGTTTGAATGTAAAAATCCCCGCGCATTGCAGTTAAGAATGCATACTCATACTTCTGGATGTTCCCTGACTGCTCAGCAGCCTATGGTCAATGTTATACGAGCTGCTATCCACACTCTTGGGGCTGTGCTTGCCGGAACAAACTCAATTCATACTTCCAGCTATGATGAAGCCCTTGCCCTACCAACACAGGAAGCGGCTAACCTGGCTCTTAGAACTCAGCAGGTTATAAAACACGAGACTAATATTCCAAATGTATCAGATCCTTTAGCAGGATCATATTATGTAGAATGGCTGACAAAGAAAATAGATGAAGAAGCATTTAAACTGATAAGAAAGATAGAAGAAATTGGATATATCAAGTGCTGGACAAGCGGATGGTTTAAAGAGGAACTGACAAAGAGTGCCTATAACTGGCGGGAATCTATAGATAATGGCGACAGAATTGTTGTAGGTCTAAATAAATATTTAAAAAATGAAGAAAAAGAAGAGGTGCCATTATTCAAGGTTGATTCTAAAATTGAGGAGATCGCTGTAGAGAGGGTGCGGGAATACCGGATAAAACGAAATCAGACTAAGGTCGAAAATGCTATTTATAACTTAAAAGATGTTGCCCATAAAATAAATATAAAATGGCCTCATGGTGGTGATCTTATGCCTGCAATGATTGAGGCAGCAAGAGCAGGAGCTACATTAGGTGAGATGCACGGTGTTTTAAAAGAAGAATTTGGTTGGGGATACACCTATTAGAGATATTAACTGATACTGTTTCTTATTAACAACATTGTTTATCCTATTCAGATTAGTTTTGTTTTATGGTTGCAGGAGGTTAAAATGGATGATAAAAATAGATCGATAAGGGTATTATTAACAAAATCCCAGCTTGATGGGCATGATCGAGGAGTGAGATATGTAATGAAAAAATTATCAGAATCAGGTATGGAAGTAATCTTTACTCGTTACGGAATTCCTGATGATATTGTTCAAACAGCAATAGAAGAGGATGTTGATGTTATCGGCATCAGTTTCTCTACTGGCAGCCCCTTGATAATCGCATCGGATGTAATGAAGAAAATGAGAGAAAATAAAATGGATTCCATTTCTGTAATCACAGGAGGGATAATTCCCACTGACGAAATACCTGAGTTAGAACGAATTGGCATTGCAAGGTGTTTTGGCCCTGGTTCTTTTGCTAAAGATATCGTAAATTATATAAATAGTATCTGTTGAAATATGAAAGACCCAATCCACCTCCGAATGTCGAGCGAAACAGAGCCGCGGCCAAAGGGAGCGATTTCAGCTCAATTGAGTTATTCTCACCGCCTGCGGCAATGGCAATTCAATGGATCGTCTTGCGTGCGTTCGCGCTGCCATTA
>JAXHTB010000478.1:0-2628 GCA_034190185.1 Spirochaetota bacterium
ATTTAAGTCGATATCCTTCTCATATTCTTGCCACGTAATGCCGTCCATACCTACTGAGGCTCTTCGATCGAGTGTGTAGAAACTCTCTCGTAAAAGTCTTATATCGATATGATGCATAAGAGAAGTAAACTGCATATTCTTATCCTTTAAAGCTGCTGCTCGCACATTCATCAAACCTAACGTAGTGTTTTTCTAGCTCTGAGTCTGGGCACCGTCACTTGAATGAATGTTCCCCTTGGTCAAATCCCTTTCCTCCACCAACTCAGCTGCCGATTCCTCGGTTTTGTTCGCCGGTTTCTCCGGTACTATGAATTTGTCCGACTTCCCAAGAATATTATGATCAATACTTCAACTTTTTATCTTCACTGCTCACTCCTTATCCGGCTAATATATAAGGTAATCCTTGGGATCTCCCAGGTTCCGCACATTGAACTTCTCCACATGCATAGGGTCTCCGACCCCGCAGGGCAAATAATACACTGGCCATAGCGTCCATTATTTTATTGCCTTCCGCATCGCATAACTGCGTCGGCACCCTGATTTCATTGATTTCGTGGCTCAATACCTAGCCTGTGGTCTCCTCTACTAACACTTCACATGCACATACACGTACCTGCGCATAGCTCGAGGCCAGAGCGAACGGCTTATTCTTACTCTGTACAAGACTTTCACCCGTTATTCAATGCCAGCTTATCCTGGCGTACTATGCGTCAAACTGAGTGCACCATCCAGATGAGTTTAATCCCTATAACAATTAAAGCATATCTTCAGAAAAGAACTCTTTGATCTTATCCATACTCAAGCTATAAGGTGTAATTTAAAACATCTTAGGATGCTATTTTATTAACTTTTTAAAAGAATATTATGTTCGATGATTTTTGAAAGATGACTCTATACCTATAATACAATTTCTTTTAAATAAAGCTATATATTGTGTTATTTGGTCGCTTTTAGTAATAATTGACTTCCAATCATGAAAATATTAAAATTGTCTCTTTTTTGTGTAGGCACTTTTAATATTTTCATGGAGGTAGATCAGAATGTTTTAAATAACAATAAGGCAGGAGGTTCCTGATATCATCTGTGCTTTCACAATAGGGCAACTTCGTATATAGATACCGCAAATACCAGTATGGCGGGAGGCCATTTGACTTTGCTGTTTCAATCAGGCTATAAAAAGCAGCACTAGCATCAGCCCCACGGGGACTGCCAGAAAACAGCCAGTTCTTACGTCCAATCACAAAAGGCTGAATAGCATTTTCAACAAGATTGTTGTCAATGGGAATAATAGGATGCTCAAGATACTGGGTAAGTTTTTCCCAGTCATCAAGCGTATATGATATAGCCTCGCTTATCTTGTTATTAGGCAATATAGTGCCATGTTTATTCATAAGCTTTGTATTCATAAGCTTTGAATAAATATCCTCAAGTACCGGGCGTGACTTTTCATTCCTTATCACAGATATCTTTTCTGAATCAAGATTATTCAGACAAGCGTATCTTTCCACATCATATAGCCTACCGATAAGAGATATAATCTCTGCAAGAAATTCATTCCTTCCGCAAGCTTTCTCTAAGCCTTCTCTGCATCAATAAATTTCCTGTGAGCATGTGGCGCATATGCCAAGCAGCCTGCGTGAATTATATTCTCACTCTTACCGGTTTTTGCATAACCGCTGTAATCATCTGTCTGAATAATTCCATTATAATCTTTCAATAACTCTTCAACATAAACTGGACTTCGTGTCGCCTGATACTGAAATAAAACAAGAGGCGAGGACCTGCATCCTCCACGAAACACCCACATGTAAGACTTTGTAGTATTTTTACGGCCAGGTTCCTTCAATACCTGGACACTGGTCTCATCAATGCCTATCAATGGATATTCTAAAAGATCATTCCACATCAAATTCATTAAATCCATGCTGCTCTTATAAACATGCATGAGCCAGTTGCACATGGTCTGCCTTGAGAGATCCACTCCAAAACGGCTGAATATCTTTTCAAGCCTGTATAAAGGTGTACCGTCTATATATTTCCCTGCAAGTATATACGCAACTAAACCAGGGGTCGCAGTTCCCTGAGGTATTAACTGAGGTGGAAGAGGGGCTTCTGAACCGATCCATTTTTTGATTCAAGTCCTTCGCAATGTTTGCAAGCATATTTATAGCGTATGTGTTTCTCCACACGAATCTTCGCAGGGATTATATCAAGCTTCTCTGATTCTTCACTACCAATGCGCCTCTTCATATGACCGCATTCGCATCTCTTATCTTGCTCTGGTATGTCGTATTCAATTTCTATTCGTGGAAATGATACTATAATCTCCAAGCATTATTTAATCCTGTAATGACATTATTATATTTCTAAAATTTGCAGGAGATATGTCTTCACGGAATCGAAGCATTAATCCATCAGCTGTTATAAGTTCTATAAAAGCGCTTGGTCTGTACTTAACCTTCTTTAATTCAACAAACTTGTTATTTTCTCTTTGCTCAAATTTGATCTTATAGTATCTAAACTGTCTTGATGATAGATTATGCTGATCCGCGCTTTGATTGTCCAATAACATTATGGGTCCTGTTGCATATGGAAAAGACACGAGGTTATTTCGGACTATTGAATTAG
>JAXHTB010000479.1:0-2617 GCA_034190185.1 Spirochaetota bacterium
TAACATGATGTATTGCATATTCCAGAGTTCCGGGTATCAGTTGTTCTTTCAGTGATACCGGCACCATCATCAACTGATCGTAGTCGTATCGCTTGTATCGCGCCATCTGTAATTCTCCATTACAAATATCGTTAAGATAATAAACGAAGTCTACAATAGATATGTGTCTTTTCAACTATTAAAAGTTAAATATTGAACTTTTTCGACAGGCTCAACGGTGGAACTAAGCCGCCGCGGAGCGGTCGGCTTTAGTGATTTGTTATGTGTTCTTTCTTCGGTTTCGTTTTTGAATTTCGTATTTAAAAAATTTGTCAGCTACCAGCTTGCCTATTGCAGTCTCCCTCTCAATCTGAGTTCTAATCCAAACACCAAGCTTGAGAATCTCCTGGAATTCTTCTGCTATATAGTCCCATCGGTAGTTGTTGCAGATTTTATGTGCTGGGAGATAATTATCAACGGAATGCTCTCCACCCTTGCTATGGGATAAAACATGATCAGCGTCCCACGCACCCTCTATCTCGCCTCCACAGATGTGGCAACGAGAATCAGTTTTTGCCAGGATTTCCGATCTTTCATCCTTTGACAGTGGTTGCCTCTTTATCCCTTTTTGTTTCTCAATTGCTTTCCTCGTTTCACGCAGCCTGTGAAGATCTGCTAAAAAGGATGCGTACTGTTTTCCTGTTTCGCTCACTATTCTAATTTCTATCTAGTTACTATACACATAACTTATATATTGTACAGAATCATTATAATTTTAGTAAATAGGTTATCAATTTTAAAAAGTCAATAAAATTAATTGAATAATAGCTGAATATGACTTGAAATTCAGTAATGTAATATATGTAATATTATTATAATGGGCTTTAAGCAATTTATACGGAAAAACTGAGATTATACGAAAAATAAATACCTGGGGTTGCTGCAAAAATGTATTCACTGATTTGCGAATTTTAGCCGGAAACACCATATCTGGTGAATAATTTTTTGTTAACAAATATTTTTTAACAATAGCTCTAATTTATATGAGCTATACCTTCTAAAATTTATCCCCATTGCCCTTAAAATCATTCTGTTTTTCACTCTCCTTAACCCACTGAACAAAGTTGGCCCACTGAGATACTTCGGTTTCAATTTCTCCATAAGCCCCTCGACCGGAGGTTGTAAATTGCATAATTCTCTATACTCTTCTGTTTTCAATAATTCATGCCTTTTATCAAGCCATATCCTTATCCCATCAATTATAATTCTGGACTGATTAGGAGAACTATATGCTGGACATATATCTTTTTTTTCACAAACACTATATGATATCTTTCAAATAATTGCTCGTCAGTTAATGAAAATAATTCCTTTATTATCTTGAGACTAACAAGAATATTAACAGGAAAATTCCCGCGCCCAAAATGATCAGAGTAAAGTGGCTTGAATATTAACTCATCTATCTCACAAAACACATCTCTATAAAATATATCAGACCCAATTCCCCTTTAATTTCTTCTTTAGCCTGGGACTCATCTGGTCTTCTGGGGTGAACATGTGGCCCTGTTCATGTGATTCATTCGTTTTAAACATATTGCATACCTGCAATTTAATTTAAAATCGATTATTAAAATATTCATAAACTATACCCAGATTATGTCAAGAATTAAATCAAGTTTTTGCAGTAGCGCCACTTATCATATCATAGATTTCTATTGCAGTTGATACGAAAGATGTTATGCTTGTTAATAGCTTCTGGGAAATTTTAAGAGATGGTCTCCGCCGAAACTGGAGCATTTGATAGATCATGTTATAACTATCCTTGACCATCCTTTATAACAATGTCTTGGGAGTATCTATTAGTAATAGATGTATTATACATAATATCAATTTTAGAATTTTTATGAAAGCAAAACATTTTTCATCATATTAAGGAGCGCTTAGAACAATTGATAGTTAAAATGAGATTGTGAAAGTAACAAAGACATCCAAACGTTTCGTGGGAATTCCCGTCTGTTTGAAATATCTTGCATAAACTAATTTATTTCATTTCTCCATTTGTGCAATCAGCGGGATTATTTTGAAAAATCTGGGGAATTGGGTTGACTTTCGGGTAGTTACAGGAAATCCTGCTTATTGTAATTCCTATCAATTTAACCTTCTTTATGCTTCATTCAAGTTTGATGACAATTGTAATGGATGTGGAATATGCGAAAGGAACTGTTTTGTCAATGCCATAAAGTTGCGTGGAAAAATAAAGAAGATACCCTTCTGGGAATATAATTGTGAAAGCTGTTTGAGATGCGCTGCCATCTGTCCCAAAAATGCTATTGAAGCCGGGCATTCATGGGGAGTGATTCTTTATATAATATCAACAATCCCAGTTTCAACATCTCTTTTTTCATACCTTGGGAACTTTATCCAGTGGATTGAGTTTTCTAAAAGTCACTGGTTTGGTGATATTATAAACCTTGTATATTTTTATACTGCTATTTTTTTTTCATACTATATTTTTCATGGGGCTCACCTTAATTATTAGGGCATATCAAGCCGCCTTTGACTTTTGGATAAGGTCATGATCAAGATAATTTTTTAAATTCATATCATGCCAAAATTTATCCCAGCGACCTTCATAATA
>JAXHTB010000048.1:0-15068 GCA_034190185.1 Spirochaetota bacterium
GGATGCAATAAAAGAGATTGATGAATTTGTAGTTACATATAATATCACTGCAAAGGAGCGTAGACTTCTTCTTTATAAAAGACAACTCTATACTAAAACAAAGAATTCAAGGGGTTATCCTAAATCTGTTAAAAAGATAAATCATGGAAATAATAAAATAATCATATCTATACTTCATAGAAACAAGGAAATTCTTGGATATGACAAAGCAACAGGTAATTATATTTTATATTCATTATTAAAGAAAAGATTCAAGTCTTTAGATAATGATATTAACTTCCTTGATGGCATAAACCCTAAAGACCTGCTTTTTCTTTCAATATCAACTGATGGAAAGGATATGCTAGCAAGTGTTAGAACTGGCGATCATACCGCAAAAATCATGCTCAGGCGATATATAGCTAAAGACCAGAGGTGGTCTAGGTGGAATACAATCGATGAGATGAATCCTGGCAGTTGGAATAGTTATGGGAATTTCACTTCAGATTCACGGGCCGTGCTCTTCTCCTCAAATATCGACAAAGATAACGGTCTAGATATCTATATCACATCCAGAGAGCATTCAGGAAAATGGAGTGCTCCTTTTAAACTTGCCGGCGTTAATACTCTTCTTGATGAATACTCGTTATTCCTTCATCCTGATGGAGAAACATTATATTTCTCATCAAACGGTATAAAAGGAATGGGCGGGTTCGATGTTTATGCTGGAAAACTAAAAGTAAACGAAAATAAATTTCTGTTATCAGGTATTATAAATATAAAGACCTTTAACACTTTTCGCAATGAAAAGACACCGCTTTTTGTAGATTTACAAGGGAAAAACGCTTTTCTAAATTTCTCAGTTGCTAATGATAACTTTCTCTATATGAGCAGGAAAATTATCCTGCATCCTTTTGCAGTTTCATTTTTTGACGGTCATGTCTTTGATAAAAAAAACAAAAAGCCAATCAGTAATGCAAATGTTAAAATAGTAAAGCTGGGCAAAAAGGAGCTTAGAGGCGCAATGGAGAGGAATACTGATGCTGATGGATCCTTTGGAATATCTCTTAGACATAATTCAAAATATATTGTATCTATTAGCGCTAAGGGTTATCTCTATTACAAGAAATATATCTCTGTAAAAAAACAGCACCTTGTAAAAAGGAATTTCTATATTAAAAAAGGTGAGATAAAAAAAGGTTATTCATTTGTAGCAAACAACATATATTTTGATACTGGATCCGCAGTATTAAGAAGAAACTCATTCGCTGAACTCCATAATATATATAATTTTTTGATCAAAAATCCAGGTGTATCGATTGAAATTTCCGGATATACTGATAATGTAGGCACTTATGAATATAACATGGAACTTTCTGTAAAAAGGGCATTATCAATAGCAACCTATCTAGAAAAAAAGGGAATAAAAAAGAAAAGGCTTGTTGCAAGAGGTTTCGGTTTTACAAAAAGTGTAGCTTCAAATCTTTCTGAAGCAGGACGACAGAAAAACAGAAGAGTTGAGGTCATTGTAACAGGTTCAGTAAACAATTGAAAATCCTAGGCTTTGCAATAACTATATATTATAATTTGCAGTAAGAATGCTGTTAATCCTTGACAGAAATCTCATATATTTGATGAAAAAAAATTAAGAGATCATCTTGAGGATTATATAGGCATTAGCAGGCTTTATTTTCATGAAGGAAAAGGGTTGAAATTTTTAAGAAATATCATATTATATATTTAAGTAATTACACATCTTGAAAAACATAGCTAAAAATCAATTGATAAATAATTATGAATACAATCATCACAAACATAATTACATATTCAAAATTTATATTAAAGGAGTTAATAGCTTACAGAACATATTTAAATGCCTTTATCATCGGTGCATCAATTAATCTCATGTCAGGAAACAATTTCCCAGGTGCTTTAGCTCCATATATTGTACCTGTTATTGTACAGGCTTTTTCAAAATCATCGGTTGGTTATGTTCAGGAATAGATATAAAAACAAACTATATAAAATCCCGGCAACTGCTTAATAAATGTGAATAAAAAGAAAATAAAAATAATGTTTCTAATTCCTCTAATATTCTTCAGTTGGCTTTTCTATATGTTTTATACCAATCAGTGGCACCTGTTTATTTCCCACTGGGCTATTTCGCTGATAATGATACCAGGGTCCTTTATCTCTGGAGCAAGTTCAGAAAGTGGAGGAGCTTTTGCATTCCCGGTTATGACTCTATTATACAATATCTCCCCGAATGTTATAAGAAATTTTAGTTTAGCAGTACAAAGCATTGGAATGACTTCAGCGTCTTTTTTTATTTATAAAAAGAAGATTAGAATAGATAAAAGTTATTTATTCTTATCTATAATTGGGGGAAGCATAGGAATTATTATAGGGACTTTGTTTATTAGAGATATTGCTTCTCCGGAATATATAAAAATGCTTTTCTTTTCATTCTGGTTAAGTTTTGCTTTTGTGCTTTTCTATTTAAATCATATAAAAAAACGTCATGTTTATAATAGCCTTCCAGATTTCAATAAATCCCAAAAATTTTTTCTTATTATTATTGGATTTTTTGGAGGAATCTTAACCTCAATACTTGGCAGCGGAATTGATATTTTCACCTTTTCATATGTAACAATGCGTTATAATCTTTCTGAGAAGGTAGCAACTCCAACAAGCATTATAATTATGGCAATAAATTCTATTGCTGGATTTATCCTGCGTTTGTCCCTTTATAATGACATTGGCATAGAGGAATTTAATTTACTGAAAGTATGTATTCCTATTGTAATATTTGGAGCTCCTCTTGGCGTATATTATGTAAATAGAATTAAACGAACACAAATAGCCAATTTTTTATATATAATAATATTGGCTCAGTTTGTTATAGCACTGTTTATTATTAAGCCAGATAATGAGCTTTTAATATTTTCTATTATAATATTTTTTTGTGGAATATTTATTTTTTCATTTTTTGGTAAAATAATACTTTTTACGGTTGTTCTAAAAAAAATATTGCTAACTGAAAAATTTTCGGGGAAAATTTTTGCATGGGATTCTAATAATACCGTCGGGTTCGACATAGGTGAAGGATTTTGGAAAAATATAATTACAAGAAAAAAAATGCTCTTAATTTTATTTTGTATCTGGGTATGCTCAATACTATTATTTACCAGAGGCGATATATTTATCCTGTTTAAATTCCCAATACCATTTATTATTATAATTGTATCAATTATTGCCTCTATAATTGCTAATTCAACAGCAGCAGGTGGCGGTATTATTTTTTTCCCTGCATTTTCAATTATATTTCTAAAATTTTTACATAGAATTGATATTACACAATCATATTTTTCAGAGCAGATATATACTCTTTCCGGAATAGTGATAGCAATTCATATAACACAAGCATTTGGCATGTTAGCCGGAAGCATTTCATGGTGGAGAACAGGTGTAAGAATACTAATTAAAGAAAATATATTTAATACAATTGGTGTTGTTTTTGGAGTTGTAATAGGAAAATATTATTGGCAACCAAGTGTTGAAATAATATATAAAATTTTTGGATTAACCAATTTACTGATGTCATTTATTATTATTTATAATTTATTTATCATTAAAAATATCCCAAACCGCGTGAATTGGCCAAATAAATTAAGTTGGATATTCTTTTTTGTTGGTGTTATTGGCGGCATTTTATCGGCATGGACAAGTATTGGGATCGGCAGTCTTACATCGTTTATTCTTATTTTATTATTAAAGCCAGAAATTGGAATTGCTAATGGCAGCGTGATTATGGCACTTACCTCAATAATAACCGTAGTTGTTCATATTATTTTAAAACAAGCCATACCTATTGAAATAATTTTATTTACGATCCCAGCAGTAATTTTAGGCGGATATGCAGCTCCTTTTTTTGGGATGTGGATGGGTAAAAAATTATATGCATTACTAATAAAAATTACTCCCTTTATCGCCTATGATAGTCAAGGAAATAATATTGAAAAATATTTAATGGAATATACATCCGGCCAACTATTTATGTCAATAAGCTTTATTATTGTATGCTTACTTAATGGAATTTATTATTTATTCAATAATTGACCCCTAAAATGCTATTCTTAATTTGTCTGGGAGAGTGGGATAATATTTTGATGAATTCTGTAGATATTACAAAAAAACTATTTCAATTTAATTGACTTCAGCAAATATCTTCAGTATATTTAAAAGGTTATTATCTTAATGGAGGGAATATTAATGATGAAATCGATTAAAGGACTTACTGTTTATTTTTTATTAGTACTTATCTCATCTTTGGGATGCGGTTTTGATGGATGTTCTGATGACGATCTTGAAACCATAGATACTGTAAAAAAGCCAACCTTCAGCACTACACTTGGAACCAGCTACGAAGTATCAATATCAACCCCAACCGAAGGAGCCTCGATCAAGTATACAATAGATTTATCAGATCCCAAAACAAGCGACACTGCTGTTGAAGGCAACTTAGTGACTGTTAATCTGCTAACAACAGTAAGAGCCTATGCATATAAAGAGGATATGAAGGACTCTGATGTTTCTCAATATAATGTTCCTAGGTTTAACAAAGCCAAATTTATAGAATATAATGCAGATGGAGAGGAAAATGGCTTTGGAACTGTTAAATATTATTATACATATGAATATGACTGTAACGGAAATAAGGTAATCGAGATATGGTACGATCCTGCTGATAGCGCAAAAAAATGCTCTCAAGAGAACAATATCGATTATTACATACTTTTCGAGTATGACAGCAATGGCAGACTAACTAAAGAGACAAAATATAACGCCAATGGAACAGACGGGAAATGGTTTACAGATGATGATGCAGTTGATACATATTCGACTTTCACCTATACCGATGACAACCTGACTGAAAAGAGGCAATATGATGCAAACGATAATGTCCTTTATTTTACTAGCTATGAATATAATGCGAACAACATGGTAAAAGCAATTTACTATAATTCACCTGGCGGAGATGGCGGAACATGGCAGTTCGATGGAAGTGATATAGTAGATTATTACATATCGTATACATATATCGAAAATAATATCGATACTGAAATAAAATACACTGCGCCCGGTGGCGCTGAGGATACCTGGTTATTAGATGAAAACGATATTATTGGTTACTTTATAACATATTCATATACTGATAACAATCTTTCACAAAAAATAAAATATAATGCTCCAGGAGGTGCTGAGGAGACCTGGCTTTTAAATGGAAGTGACATCGTTGAATTCCATATAATCTATACCTACATCGATAATAAACTACAAAGGGAGGTTAAATATATATCTCCTGGCGGCGCTCTCGACACATGGCTTCTAGATGAAAACGATATTATAGGCTCTTATCTAACCTATACATACGATAATGTGGATTACTATTATACCTACGATTATCCCTCTGGAAAGCTAACCAGAATGAATAAGTATATGGAATATAGTACAGATACATTAGATCATTATTTTACCTACCTCTATGACGGTGACAATCTATCAACTGAATCGAAATTTAACGGTGAAACAGACCAAGTCGAGTATCACTTTGCATACCAGTACGAAGACGGCAAACTTATACGTAAAGAGAAATATAAAGGAAACGGTACAGAAAATCCTGATTATCACTATGCTTATTCATACGATGCCGATGACAAGCTTATCAAAAAGGAAAAGTTCAATGTCAGTAACGTCACTGCTGAATCTTATTACAGTTATGAATATAACACCGACAGTAGTCTAAAATATGAGATTATGTTCAAAAATCCGGGCAGCGACACAAAAGTGATAACCTGGAATATCGATATAACTGCAGGAGTTGACAGTGGTGGATATTATACTATTAACGGGATCAACTACGATACAGATGGAACGCAGATAGGTGATGCAATTCCTGAGGATGATAATGATAGTGAGTTCTTGAATGAAATTCTAAACAAACTTTCTTCTATCATTGAAGGTGTCTCCTACTCCAGAACTGAACTCAACATTCCTGGGTTAGAGGGTGGAGAATGCCTAATTACAATATCGTCAGATATTTCACAATCTACTGGTACTATTACAGTAGTATTCAATTTCACAGATTTCGATAATGGAGAAGATATAATCATAAACGGAGTTATAACAAAAACACTTGAAGGATCGATCAATACTAACGGAGAGCTATCCGGATCGTTAAATGGAACTTTTACAGGAAGTCTAAGCATAACCTTCACAGATCCTGCATGGTCAGACAGTGATTTTATCAGAGATTCATATATCTCTTACGAATATAATACCGAAGGGCTTTTAGAAAAGGAAACAAGATACAAAGATCCTGGCACAGATGGTGTATGGCTAACTGGGGATGACGATACAATAGATTACTACATCACATACACCTATAATACAAATAATAATATTGAAAAGGAAACACTATATAAAGACTTCGGAGTTGATGAAATATGGCTTAACGATGATGATACTATTGATCACTATTTTACTTATCAATATGACGGAGAAGATAATCTTGAAAGAAAGATCAAGTATAAAGAGTACGGAACCTTTATAATAGAGTTTAACAGCGCTGGAATTGATGAGGTATGGTTTAATGATAACGATGTTGTTAATTACTCAACATTTGAATTTGAATGCGAGAAGTAAAAAAGTACTAAAATGATATCTCTTTAAACTTAGATAAGTGGATCTTTGGTCGGTTGAGAATAATAAATCAGGCAAGATTATTGAATAACGATCATTAAAGAAAAGGAAATATAGATAAACACTATTTAGTGTTTAATGCAAAAATGTATCGCTTCTGGTGATCTTGAATTAACCTTTTTCCCAACCCCAATTATTCCTTTATTATCCAGGGGAGCCTCCTCACGTTTTAGATGAAGAGCTTTTTTACCTTCAACAAAAATATATGTGCCATTTGTGCTCTTATCAATTACAAAAAATTTACCTCTGCGGTATTCAACCTGAGCGTGAGAACGAGAAACATTTTCTCCTTGTACTACCAACTCATTATGGCTTTGACGTCCTATAGAAACTGTCGGCTGGCTGGGATCAACTTGAATCAAATTATCCTGGAATTTTAATTCAAGATGCGCCTGAACATTTATAGTATCCATTGGACTATCAACCATTATTGTTATGTCATCTTCTTCCCATACACACTCATAGATATATACCTTCCCCTTTTTACCCTTAATTACAACCTTATCAAAACATTTAGTACACGACTTTAGCTCAGAATTGAGCTTCATAGCTGTCTCTTCAGTAGTAAGTATCTGTCGCTGTTTGGCTAACTTAACCATACGAGAAGCGACATTGACAGCATCCCCAAAGACATCGTTGCCATCCTTGATAACCTGACCATACTGTAAACCTACGTAGATATTTAGATGATAGGTTTGACTCTTATCATTAACTGGCATTTGATCAAGAGTTTGATTCATAGCAATAGCTGCATTAACTGCATCATTTGCGTTTGGGAATGTGCACATTAACTCGTCACCAATTGTTTTAATTACAGCACCGTTATGTTGAACCGTCACCCCAGATAGCAGAGCTAAACATGTGGAAATTAAACTTTGAGCCTTTTTATTGCCAAGGGTTTCATAAATTTGAGAACTCTTGGCAATATCAACAAACAGAATTGCAAGGGAATCTGTTTTTTTAGGCATAATTTTCTCCAAATAACAATATCATTTATAAACAAGCACCTTGAAATCTATTTCATTTTTTATAATATATAAAGTCTTATAATTTTGTCAATAAATTAATATTACCAATGATGTTAATTAACCTTGAATAAAATAAACTTAATGTTGGCTGAAACTATTAAATATTTCATCTGAGAGTAGATTAAGTTGAACGAAATTTGCTATAAGATTCTTTATAGTAATATTCAATTCATCCCAGTAAATAACATGATCTAATTCATTTATCTGTATCTCAATCCTGCCATTCTCATTATTCCGGTATATTCTATTTAATGTTAGAATCAAAAATCCAGCATTAAACTGATTGGGTATTTCCATCTTTAAATCTAACGATTTCTCAATATTTTCATTTATTACATCTTTAATAAAATTATCTAATAATATTTCAGCTTCAAACAGGTGAAATCCTGCTTCAGTTATAATTTTATTATATTTATTTATCTTTGAATCTTCAATTTCATAAAGTTGATTAAACATGATCTCTCCACCATCTATCCCTTTATATTATAATCAGCCTGAATCACTCAGATATTTAAAGTTTTTTTAAAGGAAATCAATATTTAATATAATTATATATTTATAATGTCTTTAGTGGTCTGCATAGGTGCCCTTATCTTGATCGCTGCATCTCCTGAAATGGGACACTTGTTTTCGCATATACCACATCCTATACAAGTATCCTCAAGAACAAATGGCAACATAACCTGCACAGACCTGCCATCATTATTAATACGTTTCTCCTTCTTAAAAATAATCGATTTCTTGTTAGTAGGACACATCTCTTCACAAACTAAGCAATTCAGGTATTGTGACCATGGAATGCACAAATCCTTGATAATATATGCTGTGCCGATAATTGTAGTCTCCTTATCAGGAATAGATATCGCTTTTAATGCTCCGCTGGGACATACCTTTGAACAGAGATTACAGTTTTTTTCACACCAACCGATCCGCGGTATCAACACAGGCGTAAATATACTCTCTAATCCATACTCCATAAGGAGGGGATGTAGACCATTAGTAGGACAAACCTTCATACACTCTCCGCAGCGAATACATCTATCAATAAAATTCTCTTCAGGAAGAGCGCCCGGAGGTCTTATCAATCTTGAATGATCTTTCATAAAAGCAGGTTTATGTTTCAATAGAGGAATAGCAAAAAATGAGACAGCAAGCGAACCGATCAATTTCCTTCTGGAGAATCTTATATTATCATAATTATCAGAAGTATCAGGCAATTCCTGAATATTCCGATGAAAGGGAGATATAAATCCGAAGTTTATAGCATTATATCTGCACGATTTCAGGCATTCAAAACACCGAATACATTCACTCTCTATAGTAGAAACACCTTTATTATAAATTGCATTCATCCTACAGGTCTTTTCACACTCAAGACAATTGGTACAACTCTCTTTATCAACTATCCTACTTAAAAAGGTGAATCTACTTGTTAAAGCAAGGATGGCTCCCATAGGGCAAACAGCTTTACACCAGAATCTTCTATTCCAATAAGAGAGCAAAAGGACTCCAAAAAACATAAGGGATATTGAAAGATGATTTAAAAATTGAATATGATTAAAATCAAGAAAGTAATCTTTTAAAAGAGAATAGAAGTATTCAGATATATTATTTAATATAGGAATTCTATATAATCCATCAAAAACCATTTTAATAGTAGTATCACTATATGAATAAATCGCAGTGCTAAAACTTCTAACTGCAATAGATAAAGGATCAATAAGGTTTAATATTGAAATCCCAAAAACTGAAAATATTAACGAAATAAACAGAATTAGGTATTTATACGAACTTAATGAATATTTTACCTTTTCATATTTATCTTTTAGACCTGCTCTTTTATATGGAATATACTTATCAGAAAGATCTATTGTTGACCCTAATGGACATATCCAACCGCAAAAAAACCTGCCCAAAATAAGTGTAAAAAATAGAATAATTAATGAAGGGTAAAAAAAAAGAAGAATCGATTTAACAGATAATGATAATGATATACCTAGGTAGGGAGACAGTCGAGGAATTATAGTAAAAAATTCAGTATTTTCAACAGGAAAACGCGTTGCAACAATAATTGAGATAAATAGTAACCAAAAAATTAACTGAATATAAATGCGCAATGTTGACCATCGGCCATCTTTCATACTCTTTTCTTTATAATATTAATTTTATCTGGATGTATCTCCCCCATACCGTTCTTAGAGGCAAGTGAAATATATTCAATTTTTGAAGGAGGAATTCCAAACAAGTTAACTGCATAAGCATCCACAGTAACAGGATTAGTTCCCATTATAATAGTTCTTTTCTCTTTAACATCTTCTGGCGTGCCTCCGTTTGGACCATGATCAGTAAGGATACGAAGAGCATCACATATTATAAGATCAACCTTGACTGTCTTATTAAAATCAACAATGTTTTGATGAAGACCGAGATGATATTTCCCTCTGTTTCCTCCAATAACACCCATTAGATTTTTCATTGACAAGGAAAGACCAGAAGAACTGTGATGTTTTGCAATAGGCATATTTATAACAAAATCTGCATCAAGAATCTGTTTATAAACCTGTAATTTCTTTAGTCGAATCCCATTAGGAACATCTACAGTCTTGTATTTGCGAGAATCTATAAATTCAATATCCACGCCGGCTCTCTTTGCAGCATCTGCAATACCGCTTGCTTTATATGATAAACGTGCACTATTGCAGGTCCTATCGAAAATTGTAACTTTAGCGCCTGCATTTTTGCAGAGTCTGGCAACCGTTTCAACTAAGTAGGGATTGGTGTTATGAGCTTGTTCAGGAGAAGAATTCCATGCAATATTGGGTTTTATAACAACCTTCATACCCTTCTTGATAAACCGATTTACACCTCCAAATTCATTAAAAGCCTTATCTACCATCCTTTCAATTGTCTTTTGGGATATGTCTGATGAAGATATAACAGCAATCTTTGATTTTTTAGAAGATGCTGGATAAGCAGAAACTAATTTAAGTAGATATTGAGGAATTAAATAAATAGTCGAATAGCCTAAAAGCTTTAATATCGTTTTAAAAAAGGATCTTCTTGGGAATATCTTTTCCTTCATTGTTGTCTTTCTTCTCTATGATTATTATTTTAATATAAATCAAAAAAAACAGTTCTACAGCAATTTAAGAAATTGAAATTGTTTAATACCTATATTCTTTAAACTTAATGTTGTCGTCTACAGTAATTAAGATGTCGTTATAAGTTATTTAAAAGTACATCAAATATACTATTAATAATTAAAATTGAGAGTATAATCAAGCATTAATTTTTTTTTTGTTTATATTAGACTTCATTCTATAAAAAAATATATAGAAATAATATTTATATTATTGCATATAGCAAAAATTAAATTAATATATATTTTATATTGATAGAAATCACAGAGAAAATTATAATTGATATCGATCAAATCCTTATAATCTTTCAATGACAGGAAATATCCATAATGCGAGCCCTCACGATAAATAAACTAAATAAAACCTATGCTAATGGAACTACAGCTTTAATCAATGTTGACTTAGAAATTGAATCAGGAGATTTTTTTGCGCTTCTTGGAGCGAATGGTGCTGGAAAGACAACAATCATCGGTATAATAACAGGAATCGTAAATAAAACATCTGGAGAAATATTTGTTTTGGATTATAATCTTGATAATAAAGATGAAGCAAAAAAGGCTAAAAAGCTAATTGGGATTGTTCCTCAGGAATTAAACTTTAATGTATTTGAAAAGGTACAGGATATAGTTATCACTCAGGCTGGGTATTTCGGTATAAAAAGAAATATCGCAATGGCAGAATCTGAAATTATTCTAAAAAGGTTAGGGCTGTGGGAAAAACGAAATGTACAATCCAGAACATTGTCTGGAGGAATGAAACGCAGGTTAATGATTGCTAGAGCTTTAATTCATAAACCTGAAATTCTTATCTTGGATGAACCGACAGCCGGTGTTGATGTTGAGCTTAGACATAACATGTGGGATTATCTACGGGAGATTAATAGTACTGGTACTACTATTTTATTAACAACCCATTATCTTGAAGAGGCTGAACTAATGTGCAGGAATGCTGCAATTATTAAGGACGGAAAAATTGTTCGTCATGATAAAGTTAGCAACCTTCTGCAAATGCTGGATAAAACAACCTATATAATTACATTGGATAATATGGTTTCAATGAATAAAATCAAACATTTTAATCCAGTAATTGTTGATAGAAACAATTTTGAAGTGGAAATAGATAAGGATAATTCTTTTAATGAATTTATCAATATACTTTCCAAACTCGATATTCAAATTATTAACATACGTCCCAAAGAAAATCCATTAGAAAAATTATTTCTTAATATCCTAAATGATTCAGGAGTTAAAAAGGATGAATTATAAAGAAAAAATTACTGCATTGTTAACTATAATAAGAAAAGAGATAAAACGTTTTATTCGAATATGGCTTCAAACCCTTTTACCACCAGTTGTGACCCAAACCCTGTATTTTATTATCTTTGGAAAATTTATCGGTACAAGAATCGGGAATATACAGGGCATTAGTTATATGGCCTTTATTGTACCTGGACTTGTTATGATGTCAGTGATAAACAGCTCTTATATGAATGTAGTCAGCTCATTTTTCGGATCAAAGTTTCATAGAAATGTAGAAGAACTGATGGTATCACCAACCCCCAATTGGGTGATAATTGCAGGATATGTCATAGGAGGCGCCATTCGCGGGATATTGGTTGGATTAATTGTTTTTAGTATCTCTATCTTTTTTACACGACCTGTAATCTACAATTTTTGGATCGTTTCTATATTTATTATCCTTACAGCTATAGTCTTTGCATTAAGCGGTTTTACAAATGCAATTTTTGCAAAAAAATTTGATGACATATCTATATTCCCTACATTTATAATAACTCCATTAATATATCTGGGTGGAATATTTTATTCTATCCAAAACCTGCCGAAATTCTGGCAGAGTGTATCCAAACTTAATCCAATATTATATATGATAAATGGTTTTCGTTTCGGCTTTCACGGATTTTCTGATGTTAATGTAATAACAAGCATTATTATCCTTATTACATTTACTGTAACACTTGTTTCAATAAATCTATTCCTTTTAAAGAAGGGCACTGGGTTGAAATCATGAAGCAATATAAATTCCTAATTAATAGCTGCATTGAGAATTTCTTTCATGACCCTGCAAATTGACTAATCGCAATACTTTGTAGGACCTATGATTATAGCTCGTAAAGGTATTCAATTTGACTAGCAGCAAGCTATAAACAGACAACCCTAAACCATCACCTTCATAGCTGTTGTCTATTACTTAGCTCCATCTATGATCTTTCTCATTATCTCACCTGCCCTTCCATATATAACCACATCAGCGCTTCTATCGAATGAAGTTTTATCACTATTTATAATAACAAGCTTGGCTCCGCTTTCCCTTGCATATAACGGCATCATTGCAGCAGGTTGGACCACTAAGGATGATCCTATTACAAAAAAAAGATCAGACATTCTAGATCTCCTTTCTGCCTCCATAGTCTCCTCTATTGGCATAGACTGACCAAAGGATATTGTCGCAGGTTTTAGTATCCCACCACAATCATTACATTCAGGAGCGCTTTCTCCTTGTTCCAATCTCTTCTGAATCTCTTCCCTTGTGTATCTTTTATTACAACTAAGACAGTTTACAAATATATTCGTGCCATGAAGCTCAAGCACCTTGTCATTAGAGAGTCCTGCTGCCTGATGTAGATTGTCGATATTTTGAGTGATAACACAATCGAGTTTTCCCATATTATCCAGATCAACAATTGCATAATGAGCAGAATTTGGACTGGCTTTCTTCAATGTATAGTAGAGTTCTGAATTCATCTCCCAATATTTTACCCTCGATTCCCTACTTTCTAAAAACTTTTGGAAAAGAAAATCATCTGGATTATATTTATCCCACAATCCGCCAGGGCTTCTGAAATCAGGAATGCCTGATTCTGTACTAACACCAGCGCCGGTAAATATTACGATCCTTTTTGAATTGATAATTAAATCAACGACCATTTTAATTAGTTCATCATTAGGAATATCCTTCATATCATCACCTCTTATTTTTTTTAAGTTACCAAAATCTGTTTGTAATTATTATTGCTAAACATTATTGTATCAGTAAATTCATTAATCCATTAATATTAATAATAGAACAAATTTTTTACTTTTATAAACCTTTAGTATAATAATTTTCAAAGTGAGTCTAATAAAAAATTTCTTGATTATGCAACCCTGATATAATATATTATAATTCGAATTAAACAATTTTGTATTATTATTTTATTGTAAGCTATCATAATGATAGTTTTCATTTGAATCTGATATTACTAAAATGTAATAAAGGGAAAACAATGGAATTAAATGAACTTAAAACTATAATCTATTCAAAGATAGATGAACTGCCAACATTGCCTATAGTATTGCCTAAACTTATTAATCTAATCGAGAATCCAAAAAGCAGCGCTTCAGATATATCAGAGGTAATATCACGCGATCCTGCTATGACATCAAAGATACTTAAGGTAGCAAATTCAGCATATTATGGATTCTCACAAAAAATATCTGCAATTGATCACGCTGTTACTCTATTAGGTTTTAATATGGTTAAGTCACTAGCCCTCTCAATAGGAATTATGCGTACATTTCCTCAAAATAAAAAAAAATCTCCTCATTTTTCTCAAGAAGGTTTATGGCTGCACAGTTTAGCTGTAGCAACTATCCTACATGAATTAGGGAACAGAATTAGTGAGAAAAATACTAACGAGTCACTCTTTATTATCGGATTGCTGCATGACATTGGCAAGATAGTTCTTGATCAATTTTTAAATGACCTTTTTCAAGAGGCGTTAGAAGAAGCTAATGAACTAAATAAAGGAGAGCTATTTCTTGCAGAACGAAAAGTCATAGGTTTCGATCATGGAGATATTGGCGCATTACTTTTAACAAGATGGAAATTTCCAGAAACAATAATAAATCCAATTTCCGCTCATCACAAAACAGAAATATCAGAGGGGACCAACGCTGAAGATATTGCCATGCTTCGTATAGCAAATTTTTTGGCTCAACATTTAGGCATGGGAGAGGAAGGCAATCCTATCCCTACAGAGATCCACAAGGAAGACCTTGATATCTTAGACTTCCAACAAAAGGATATCGATGAAATGATAGCCTATTCAAATGGCGTCAAAGATGGAATATTTGCTTTCTTCCATGCTATGAACTGATAT
>JAXHTB010000480.1:0-2616 GCA_034190185.1 Spirochaetota bacterium
CATATTATATGCTTATTTTTCAGTAAAGAATACAGGGATTAATATAAAAACGACTAATAAATCTTTAAACATTTTGTATTTAAATGAATCCTCTATACCTTAAATGGTTAGTTATAATGCATAAAGAATAAACATTGTTAAAAAATTGGGATTGAAAAATCAATCCCAATTTTTACAAATTTAATTACCAACAGTCTTCTATTAAACAATAAAGATTATGTAAATGAGTTATTTTTATATTTAGTAATTTGTATATAATGAAATAAAAAATCAACTAGGTCTTTATCAAATTGAAGTATATAATTTCTAGTTACATTCCTCAACATGTTTAGCAAGGTTGGTTGCATCTTCCTTACTTACTTCTAGCAATATTCCCATCCCAGGCATATCCATTCCATCCCTAAGTGGATCAGCATGATAATTCCACATTATTGTACCATCACAGTTAATAGTCTTTTGTTCGTCCAGAATATCGAATATCAGTTTTACTTTACTTTGAGCTTCTAAAGGTTTTGTAGTTGAAACAAAAATACCGCCAGAACTGATATTTTTTATACCATCAATAATTTCTTCTTCTCCTCTTGCACTTTTTATTTTAACTGTTATACAGCAGTTTTTCCTTATGCATTTCCTTTTATCTACTTCGTTCAATTTAATCCTCCTTATAGAATAGGTTGTTTTTTTATTTTATAAAAGTTAACAGCTATTGGCGCTAAAGGTTTTAATATAGGCTCAAGTTATCCTTATTTAACCTGAATTTATTTTTAACAGGTGCTTTCTATGTAAATACTCATATTAAGTAATTCAAGGATTGTTGAGCTATATAATTATACGCTTTAAAAGTGATATATTGTAAATGAAAGTTGAAAAAACGATTAATAATTATATGGAGTTTCTGAAAAAATTGATAACAAATTATGCTAAGAATTTAACAAATTTATATATTTATGAAGATTAAGGAATTATCTAGTTATAAATACAAATATACAATATATATAAATATTGGTCAACAAATTATTGTTTCTAATGATGAAAATTTGCAGTACTTTATTAAGAAGCATTCAAAGAACACCTGTATGCTTGAAATGAAAGAAATAACATAAATAATGTAATGGTAATTTATTTATATTTTAGAAATAGTGCTGCGAAATATTATTTTGGTAATAAAAAATCTGCATTTGATAACTGAATTTATTAAATAATTATACAGTTAATATGATTGCTGTTCCATAATAATATTTCGACGTGTCGCAGCTCCCCTTGTATTAAGTAATTAACCTCCATTTCCCAAGTATATTTCCTGAAAATTATAAATCAAATATTAACTTAATACTGTATTCCACTTTCCTAAATAACTTTTACTTATAGTTCCAACACATTCTGTTAAAAATGATTTATCAATAGTGATTATATGAGAAATATTTATAACAGATTCCTTTAGTAAATTTGAAATACCTTTAGGTAGTAATATATTTCCCGGGGCTCTTGACAGTTCCATATTTGAAGTAATAACAGCGCAAATTACTGTATTTATTTTACTTATGTTGAAAGCGTCAGATTGTATTATCAATACAGGCTTTCTAAACCCAGGCTCCGATCCGGAAGAATTAGGAAGATTTACCCACTAAATTTCGCTTTTTTTACCAGTACCATACTTCCTTATCAATTGATTGAACCTGCATTGAAAAAAAATTTGATCGATCTAACTATTTTCACTCTCGTATATGGAATTAAGTTAGTCGGTTATTTGAGATGGATTATGATTTTTAATAAATTCTTCAACAGCAATAGTAAAAAATCGACTTCTGGTAAGACCCATTTTTTGGGGCAGTTTTCTAAACCTTTTTGAATATATTATCCGGGATTTATATTGCAGTCTTTATGTTTAATAGTATGAACTAAGTTATACTTTATGTCAATTCATTTGTTGATGTTTGGTAAGTTTTAATTGTTTTCAGTAATTGTATAGTTTGTTTTTTTAACCACGGATTAGCGCTGATTTTTTTATAAAATTATGGTATTATTTTTTATGCAGTCAAGCCGCACAAACAGTCCGTGGCAATCCGTGTACATCTGTGGCAAATAATTTTAACAATCAAGTTTATATGGAACTGGCTGATTTTTTTTAATCATTGCTTCTGAAATCAGTTTGAACTTACATTTTTTCCTTTATATACGTAATTATACCTGACTAGTGTTTATGCGAAATACACGCTATTACTAAAAATCTCGGTTCATCACTAGTGTTGACCGGAATCTCTATTAAGCCGCCAATTACAGACGGAAAAAAGCAGAGCAAGGAGCGAGAGCGCTTTTGGCCGTCCGAGTGCATTTACCTCGTTATCTGCTTACTTTGCAATCGAGGATGCGAGATTAGGGCTGTTGGGATTTACGATTACTTTTCTTGTTTCAGGAACTACAACTAAATCCATATCTTCCATCGGAATTGCTCCAAGCAATGGCTGATCTCCCATGACCAACGCACCGGAAAACCCAACTCTATTTTTATAGCGCAGTTCTATTGGACCAACATAGGGGACAAGTTTCCGGCTTCCATCTGCCAGCGTAACTTCCTTTTTATCAATCTCCTCTAGTTTCAGTTGGATTTGTATATGT
>JAXHTB010000481.1:0-2612 GCA_034190185.1 Spirochaetota bacterium
TTTTGAATATGACAAATTATTTACTACAGCTAAATTATTTAAAATTATTTTTTTTGTTGACTTAAATTATAAGATTTATGTAATTTTATTATTATACTCAATTATATCAATTGAGATACTTTAGATCAACAATAGTTTACATACAGAATCCAACATAAAATCAGATTTTTATGATTATAATAATACAATACTTGACTATGTAGATCAACAAAGTTAACATTAGACATAGAGAAACTTAAATGAATTTGTTAATAAATGGCAACAAAAAGAATATCAATACGAATGAAAAATCTCAATTATGGGTCTTCTCAAAATCATAGATGTTGAGATGCCTGATACGGTGTCAGTTGAGTATAATGACACGATTTTTGACAGGAGTGATTTTGAGAAGAATATTGTGAATGACGGTGACCGATCCATAGTAGATGACTACGAGATTGCAGGCGGCGGTGTTATCATCGAATCCATTGCTGAAGCAATATCTTTTGTGAGGGAACATATCTTCAATTAAAAAATGATATAATCAGTTATATTTACTTTTAAATTCTGATTCAGGGGATTTAGTGGAAGTTTGAAACTTCTTGTTATCATTATAATATTCTTTATATAGAGGCAAAAATCAATGCTTACAATCTCGGCAAAGGGCACATATGGATTAGCTGCGGTATTTGAGCTTGCAAAACAATATAATCAAGGTCCTTTACATATAAAGTTCATTGCAGAAACTCAAGGAATTCCACAAAATTATCTAGAGCAACTTCTGGTTAAGCTAAAAAAGGCTCAAATTGTTAAGAGTTATAGAGGAGCTCAAGGTGGATATGAGCTTGCGGATTCACCAGCTAATATTACAGTTAACGATATATTAAACTGTCTCGAAGGACAATTAGAACTTGTTCATAATTCCGGTAAGATAAAATCTATAGCTCAACTCTGGCAGACTGCACATCAGGTAATTAATGATGTCTTTAATATTACCCTAGAAGAACTTGTTCTCCAGGAAAAGCGTCTTGATAAACAAATTGTATATAGCATATAAAATCAATAACCACACAGATAACAAAAGATGGACTTAATATGAAAATAGCCGAAGATATTACACAATTGGTTGGCAACACTCCGCTTGTTAAATTAAATAAAGTAACAGAAGGCTGCCTGGCTACTATTGTTGGGAAACTGGAATTCTATAATCCCTGCAGTTCGGTAAAAGATCGTGTGGGATTTTCATTAATTGATAATGCGGAAAAGAAGGGATTACTAGATACAGATACTGTTGTAATAGAACCAACAAGTGGAAACACCGGGATTGCATTAGCATTTATATGCGCAGTTAGAGGATATAAACTTATAATTACAATGCCGGAAAGCATGAGTCCTGATAAAAAAAAGGTGCTCAAGGCTTTTGGAGCTGAAGTTGATCTAACACCTGCTCATTTGGGTATGGCAGGCGCCATTGGCCGGGCGAATTTTCTTGCAAAAAAGCAAAAAAAAACTTTTATTCCGCATCAATTCCAAAATAATGATAATCCTGAGATTCACAGGCTAACTACAGCTGAGGAAATTTGGAATGATACAGATGGTAAAGTTGACATCCTTGTAGCTGGAGTAGGTACAGGCGGTACTATTACAGGGATTTCAGAGGTAATTAAGCAACGAAAAACGGATTTTAAGGCCATTGCAGTTGAGCCAAAAGGATCAGCAGTTCTATCCGGAGGCGAATCAGGACTACACATGCTTCAAGGCATGGGCGCGGGTTTCATCCCGGATGTACTCAACATAGAAATTATTGATGAAGTAATTAAAGTTTCCAATGAAGAGGCATTTAATATGACTCGCAGGTTAGTAAGGGAAGAAGGGATTTTTTGTGGAATTTCTTCAGGGGCTATTGTAAAGGCTGCTATTGATGTCGCAAAAAGGGAAGTGAATAAAGATAAGTTGATTGTAGCAATTATATGCGATACTGCTGAAAGATATCTCAGCACAAATCTTTTCAATGATTGAAAAATATACTTAACAAATAAATTGATTCATAAAATGTCAATGAGAATTCATTTTAATTACTTATATAAAAATACTAAACCAGGTAGGAAAGTCTATGCTAAAATATTTATTAGATATAACAGAGAAAGTTCTAAGTAGTGAGCATATCTCATTTGAAGATGCTGGAAAAATATTAAAGATTTCAAATCAAAGAGATATTATCTCTCTCCTTAGTTTCGCTAATATCATCCGTGATGAATTCAAGGGTTCAACTATTGATACATGCGCAATTGTAAATGCGAAATCCGGCAAGTGTAGTGAAGACTGCAAATTCTGTTCTCAATCTGCACACAATCGAGCAGATATTGAAAGATATCCTTTGGTAGAGAAAAAAGTTATTATCGATAGTGCAAGGGATGCAGTGAACATCAAAGCTGATAGAATTGGTATAGTTGTTAGTGGAAGAGATGTTAAAAACACTGATGAATTAAAAAGTATATGCAATGCCCTGGAGGATATCAGTTCTAATGTAGATATAGCAGGATGCGCTTCACTTGGAACGCTTTCCTATGAAAGTGCGAAAATATTAAAAGAATCCGGTTTAAAGCGTTATCATCATAATCTGGAAACAGCGG
>JAXHTB010000482.1:0-2609 GCA_034190185.1 Spirochaetota bacterium
GAGAAAATGAAGAAATAAATATAATGATAAAATAGTTTATTGAGTTAAGAGATACTGCAGAAGGTTATAGCTTTGTAGTTAGGCATTATTGTAAGGGGAGTAAATTATAGAAGAACGAAGTTTATATGTTTCTATATCAGTAATTCTAACTTATCACTAGCATCATTTTTAATGATTTTATTAAATCACTAAATCGGGATTAATAGTCATTGTAATAGTATGAATATGATCGTAAGAGAATTTTAGGTTACTTATTATAATTTGAATAAGGCTTTCTAATTAGTTCAGGGAAAGCAATACAACAACTAAATGTGCTATACTTTAAAGAAATCTACAAGGTTTTTAAGTTCATCTGTCATTTGTGAAGTTTTTTTTGTATTATTAGCAATATCTTCTGCTCCGCTTGATGTGACTTGAGTTGATTCCGATATTGAAAAGATTGACTGTGAGATTTCATTTATAGAGTTTTTTTGTTCCTCAATTGATAATTTAATTTCTTCAGACTTCTCTTTTACATATACAGCCTCTTTGTTAACAGAGTCATTTGTTTCTAATTGCCTGTCCATATCTTTTGATATTGAACTCATCATTTCGTCTATTGTTTTTACTTCATTTAAAATTTTGCTAATTAAATTTACAGTTCCCTCAACATTAGTCATACCATTTTTTATTTCTTTATCGTTTGTTGTAATAAGCAAATCAATATCCTTTATACTCGCTGCTGTCTGATCAGCTAATTTGGATATTTCATCAGCAACAACTGCAAAACCTCTTCCTGCATCCCCGGCTCTTGCAGCCTCAATGGCTGCATTTAGAGATAATAAATTTATCTTGTCGGAGATTTCATTGATAATATTTACAATATCAATTATTTGAGTAGAACTATTTGCTATCGTTTTCATACTTCCATTCATAGAATCTAGATATTCTCCACCTGTTTTAGCATGTGATGAAATACCTTCAACAATATCTAGTGTATTACTTATACGTTTGTTCATCTCGTCTATTATTGTGGAGAGTTCAGTCATTAGAGTTATTAAAGCATTCATACTACTAAACTGATCATTTGTTCCGTCTAATATATGCTCCATACTTGATGAGATTTTTGCAATAGTTGAAGATACTTCTTCAGTAGATGCTGCCTGATGTTGAATATTGTGGGAAAAAGAGTTGGTTAAATTAGCGATCTCTTCAGACGATATTGCTACTTTAATGGTGATATTTTTTACATCTGTAATAACTTTTTTAATTGTATCAACAAATTTATTAAAAAATTGCGCCATTTCACCAAGTTCATCACTTGAATTTACTTCTAGTTGAGAAGTAAGGTCTCCGTCAACAGTAGATATAGTATTTAATTTTTTATTAAGTGACAATATAGGACGTACAATCTTGTTACCCATTATAATTATTATTACAAGGCCAAATAAAAAAAATATTATATTAAAGAGTATTGCAATCCATTTTGTTTTGCTTAGATCCTTTTGTATTTTATTGATTATGCTTATCAATTCATCTGTTTGTCCATCTCTATACTTAATAAACACATTATTAAATTTATCTCTTACAATTACAAAAACATCAAGCATTGCATTACCCATTTCAGGTCCTTGTTCAATATATGCATTTGCCACCTCCTTGCCAACATCATAGTAATTTTGAAGGGTTTCCTTCATTTTTTTTAATTCTTTTAATTCGTCAGGATTATCTTTAAATTTTTTTATCAGTAGATCAAGATTCTTGATGGCTTTATTAAAATGTTTTTTAGCCTCATCAAATCCCTTATCATAACCCTCTACTCCCTTTGTAAGAGCAACATGAGTTAGCCACTCTTGAATCATGATTACATCTTTTTCAAGATCAAAGAATAAAAGAGCGATAGGGAGGTTCCTTTCTTTAATAGTAAGAGCATTTATAAAGTTTGTATGTGAATTATAAGCGGCAAAGCTCAATATGATAGCTGCTGGAAATAGAATGAGAAAAAATGCAAATAGTAACTTCATTCTAACTTTATAGTTCGATATACTAAAAAATCTCAAGATCATCAGAGAGTGTTCCTCCTAACATGTTTTATTGCCTTAGAATGTGTAACAAATTGAGAGAAAACAATATTATCTCCTGAAGTTATCAGTAGTGTAAAAATTAAGAAAGATATAAATAATTCTACAATCAATGATTAGAAAATAGTTCTATGAATACTCAAATATATCTAATTAACATTGATTATCGCTAGTTATTTTATAAAATATCCTATAACAGATTTTAATTTTTAACAATTAAGTTAATATTATATGCATAACCAAACTATAAATTTTGTTGAATGAAAATTTTACAATTAATTAATAGGTATAAACAGATCACTACATTGTTTTATCCATTGATATGATAAAGTGAAAAATTCCTTAAGACCATAATTGTAAAAACAAAAAAGTGATTGAGTTATTAATATTATATATTAAGTATTAATTGAATTCAAGATTTTTCTTAAAAATATGTATACCTTATATTATATTATTAAATTTTTTTATATTTTAAAAATCTATATAACCTTCTGATAATTTTTTTCTTATGTTGCACCTTTTTATAATGTTTTTTATTAATATCCCTTA
>JAXHTB010000483.1:0-2595 GCA_034190185.1 Spirochaetota bacterium
AATGTTTTCTATTGAATAAAATGATGAAAATTTTGGATTGTCAGTTAATTCCATAAGATTCCCTTTTTTAAAAATATTGTTCTGCTATTTTTCTCTGTTTTATTCTAAGAACATCTTTGCCTAATTTTAAAGATTGTAAAAGATCATGTGTTATTGTTTCTATTTTAATGTCTTCATAATTAACACAATGATCTTGTGAAATTTTTTTCAATTGCGATTGAAAGGTATCTGCAAGAAAACGAGAGGAGAGAATAAGGGGAGGAAGCTCTGGATGAGATATGTCATCTTCCAGGATCTTTGCTGCTTCGTATGATAAAACTCTAATAGCATGCAGAATATATTTCAATCTTCCAATATCTTCTAGCAATTCATTGCTTTTATTTCTACCCTGTTGGCGGATCAAAGAAACAACTAGCTCCATCTGATATTCCATTCCCCCTATAACAGCTCCCATTGTAAGCGTCTCTTCCACAATCCTGAAGGGTTTGATCATATCCTGATTTGCAGAACCTTCACTGCCTAGAATATTAGATGCAGGGACAGAACAATTTTTAAGAGTAATGCCACAATGTTGAGATGGATGCAAGTAGTTTAATTCTATAGGTTTTGTCTTAGTAAGTCCAGTAGTTTCTTTAGGCACAATAAATGCAGAAATTGAGTTTTTCCCTTGGATTGTTCCGCTTATGGCAAAAACAACTAAAATGTCAGCGATCGGGCCGTTAGAAATAAATCCTTTCTTTCCATTTAAGATGAAATTATTCCCCTGACGCTTAGCTGTTGTCTTCATATATTTTGGATTAGTGCCTGTTCCAGGTTCTGATGCAGCTATAGCTGCTGTAATGGAGCCTGATGCCAGGTCTTTAAGATAGCTTTGATGATGCTCATCCTTTCCGTTTTCCAAGAAAAAGAAACGCGAAATAATAAGGTGCATCATCAAGGTATAGGCAAGCCCTAAATTGTGACCATTATTTACTAATTTTTCGAGTGCTATAACAATTGAAAGATAATCATACCATGATCCTCCATAAGAGATCGGAAGACTAAGCCCAAGAAGCCCGTCTTCACTCATCTTTTGCCAGATATCGTATGGGAAATTGCTCATAGTGTTCAGCTCCTGAAGAGGAGCTATTACATTATCAGCGAATGCTGCGATTCTTTCTTTGATTGCAATGTGCTCTTTCTTTAAAGCTGTAACCAAGGGATTCTCCATAGTATATTATCATTTGCGGAAAATTAAATGTTGTCATTCTTTCAAAGAATAAATAGTCACCCTTTCTTGACAATCAATTTTCATAAATAATTTTATAAATAAGTAAATGAATGAACTGTTTTCAGTCCTTTTAACATTAAAGTTGATTAAATACAGGGATGTCTAAATCTCAAAATCCCCTCAGGCATCCTTGTTCCTAAAACCAGTATAATTCATCTATCATTCGTATTCTTGCTTATTTCAGGTGTGAGCTTTATCTTCACTGATTATTATAGTGTGATTTTTTTCATTGACAAAGATCTCAATAATGCTAATCTATTATTATGAAATATAATGAATACATTCAGGAATTAGAAGACACACTTATTGAAGCGCTTGAAACGCATGATCCTAAGGTTGTTAAAAAATTTTTGCGCACTTTAACAGAAGCTCAGAGCAGAGATAACAATGATATTCTGCATAGTATAGAATTGCTTGCGCAGCAGATGTCCTCCTTCCAGAAAGAGATGAACACACGATTTGAATCGATGCAGAAAGAGATGAACGTACGATTCGAATCGATACAGAAAGAGATGAACGCACGATTCGAATCTGTGGACAAAAGGATAGGAATGATGATGTGGTTTATCGGCATTGGTTTTACAGTGATAACAGTCTTCATGGGACTTGTGCAGTTTATAAAATAATTCTTCCGTGGATTATTCCTCTCAAATTTATCTATGAAGATGATTCAATTGATGAAATAACATTTGGTGAACTTAAAAAATATCAGGTTATTCGTTATGACACACAAGATGGTTTTTATATTGATCTTATGACAAAAATTGGAACTGCCTTTTCTTATGAAGATATATCGTATGAAATTATTGATTACAAGGAAATTAAAATTAAAATTGCAACCCCTGAAACGCTATTTAAATTAAAAAAAGATACCGTCCGCGAAAAGGACAAATGGGACGCTCGTTTTTTTAACGATCTAATAAAAAACAGATTAAAGCAGTAAAGATATAGGACTTGAAAATGCCTGTATATAAATACAAAACATTTGATGACGCTGATAAGGCTCTCTGGAACTTTAATCCTGATAAGGAATATTATAAAAGGGTTGAAGAACTCTTCGAATTCGCTGACAAACTTTCAAATATCAAGTATTCGAAAGGTGTTTTTAAATTTAAGACTTTTGAAGAGGTGAATAGACATTGAGACAAAATTGATTTGGATCATGCCATAAATCTCCGTTTAAAATAGCACGTCTTTTTTTCTCTAAGAGGGAATTAACATCTTTTATTTATGCATTTTATTCTTGTTCAGTCAGTAATGGCGAAGTTAGTATTCCGGAGACTGATCCTCTTTTCATTTAAAAAATCTAATTGATGGGAATGCCG
>JAXHTB010000484.1:0-2587 GCA_034190185.1 Spirochaetota bacterium
AAATGGATTTGGTCGCAGAACAGTAATTTTAACACAATAATACCCCTTAAGGGGTTATCAGTATCGATGCCCTTATAGGGCTTTATGCAAGCCTCCGGCTGGGCCGGAGGTCATGACTTTAATGTTTATAATGTGACCATTCGTATATGGTCTCTCCAGAGCCAACTAAGCTTCAGAGATTCATGGGACGCTAAAGAACTTAAATCACAAATTGAATCACAAAATTGGAGACGCGTGGTATCACGTTTCCATTTTGACCGAAAATTGCCTGGTACAGCTATTCCCGAACCGCTGTTTCATATGCACGCTGGAGGTGTTGCGAAGCCTGATGAGTTTTCATGGTTCCCTAAGCAGTTAGGGGAACCTCGTTTCCACTTTCTTCCATTAGACCTGATTCTCTTATTTGAATTTATTTTTTTTAATTTTTTCCCTCAATCATCGAGAAACTTGCGAGAAACTCCAGAGTGGAAGAGTTTGGTTATAAAAAGTCAGGATTTGTGCTTGAAACCCCACATAGAAAAATTGGCAAAATTTCTAACTAATTATAATGATACAATTTTAGGCCACCTATCAAGACTAAATTAGAGCATCCTGGGAAACAAAGATAGATTGATCATAAAATAATGACAAATCTTATATCTTTCGCCGAAAATCTTACCAATAGTTACCTAAAAAAAACAAAGCCAGAGTATCTCAAATTACATGGTCAATTTTTTACACCAATTGCAACCAGCGATTTTATGATAAGACAGTTTCGAAATATCCAACACCATAAAAACATTAAAATATTAGATCCTGGTGCAGGAATCGGAATTTTTGAAAGCGCATTTTGTGATTTCATTTTAACTCTAAAAAAGAAACCTCAAATATATTTTGAACTTTATGAAATTGATAAAAAGATAATTCCTTTTCTGAAAAGAAATCTCGAAACTTGCAAAAGGGTTATGGCTGAAAAGGGTATAAAGATATCTTATGATATTTTTAACGAGAATTTCATTTTATCAAAAGGTGATAGATTTAATGTAGATGGATATCTTGATTCAAACCAAGAGGGTTATGATTTTGTTATTGCTAATCCCCCATATTTTAAGATCAAGAAGGATTCTAACCAAGCAAAATTAATGAAATCTATCGTAAAAGGGCAACCCAACATTTATGCATTATTCATGGCATTATCTGCACAATTATTGAAGCCAGGCGGGCAGATGACCGTTTTAACACCGCGCAGCTATTGTTCTGGTGCTTACTTTAAGCTTTTTAGAAAATGGTTTTTTAGGTTAATGAAACCCACAAAAATACATGTATTTGAATCAAGAAAAGAATTATTTCGTGAATACAAGGTCCTTCAAGAGATGATCATATTAACAGCTATTAAAAAATCCCAACCACCAAAAAATATAAAAGTTAGCATGAGCATCGGTGAAAATTATGCAAAAAATGAAATTAAAATTCATAAATCCTCGTATAAAAATATTGTCGTTGAGAATGATGATGTCATTATAAGAATTCCAACATCTTCATTAGATCAGAAAATCGCTGAAGAATTTATTAAATTAAGTTATAATTTAGATACTTTAGGTTTCAAAGTTTCTACTGGACCTGTTGTACCCTTCAGAACAAAAGAATATTTGATAAAGGATATCAAAGGCCAAAACAACTATGTGCCCCTGTTATGGATGCAAAATATCGTTAGTGGAAAAATTATATGGCCAATTTCAATAAAAGATAAACAGATAGCTATTATTAATGAGGGTTTAGCCAAGAAAATATTGGTACCGAAAGGTAACTATGTCTTGATTAAACGCCTTAGTTCAAAAGAGGGAAAAAACAGGATTGTCTCAGGGGTATTGACTAAAAAGTCACTAGATTTTGATTTTATAGGGATCGAAAATCATATGAACTATATTTGGAAATACAAAGGTAGTTCTTCCGCTGATGAATTATATGGTATTTCAGCGCTATTAAATTCAAAACTATTTAATAGATATTTCCAAATTATAAATGGAAGTACTCAAGTCAATGCTTCTGAAATTAGGAAAATTCCTTTTCCATCTATCAGAAAAATAAAAATAATAGGGAAGCTTGTAAGATCGTCTGGAAAAGAAGACCAATATCGATTGGAGAGAATAATCGGCAAAGAACTAAACTTCAATAAAGGGGTTATTAAAGAAATTATCAATGGTTAACATCTGGAGAGCCCTCGGGATGCCCTTTTGTTTTATTGTTTTTTCACTACTGGGTTGCGGGACGCCCCTCAAATTATAAGTTTCCAATTTGCGGGCCTTCCGGGGCATTGTATAGCGCTTAGGTC
The DNA here is from genome assembly GCA_034190185.1 of Spirochaetota bacterium. Lineage (GTDB taxonomy): Bacteria > Spirochaetota > UBA4802 > UBA4802 > JAFGDQ01 > JAXHTB01. The sequence continues at coordinate 2,312 of JAXHTB010000484.1, forward strand.
AAGCAAAAACCAGGAAATTATAACCTCTTAATATCATATTAAATATAAATTCATTCCAAATTTTTGACGTACCTTCCCAGTAGTATTTAAGGGTAGCATTTCGGTGTCTTTCCTTCGACAGGCTCAGAATAAACTCTACGTTTATCCGACATACCGCAAGGCGCATGCTGCCAATCATTCCTTATCCAGATTAAAAGTTTAGAGACTACTTGTAACCATATATTTTTAACCTCAAAGAAAAAAATACTGGTCATTGAGAATATCCTATATGATAAT
>JAXHTB010000485.1:0-2583 GCA_034190185.1 Spirochaetota bacterium
TATATATAATGCTCTATTAACAAAAAGAGCAATGAATAACAGAACAATACCGAGTGCTATTCCTGTGGCAAATTCTCCTTTGCCTGACTCCAATGCAATAGCTGTAGTGACAGTTCTTGTGTGCCACTTTATATTGCCGCCTATCATCATTGAAACCCCAACCTCTGATATTGCTCTTCCATAGGCGGTTGCGGCAGCAGCAAGCACTGCAAACCTCGCTTCGTAAAGGCTTGTAATTATAATCTGTTTTCCCTCTGCTCCAAGGGTAAGCAGGGTCAGTCCAAGGCGACTATCCAGCGAATCAATCGCTGTTGCTGTTAATGAAATTACTATTGGTAGAATAAGGATTGTCTGAGCAATAACAATCCCTGTAATAGTAAACAGAAGATTAAATCCACCAAATGGTCCCCTGTAGGATATAAATCCATAAACAAAAAGACCTACGACAACAGTAGGTAGAGCTAAAAGCGTATCTACAACTGCTCTTATCTGCTTTCTTCCAAAGAAATCGACATATGCCAATAAGAAACCTACAGGCATGCCCAGGAAAAGACTAATTATTATAGACAATGATGATGCCTTTAGGGTTGCATAAATAGCAGAATATGTCTCCTCATCTCCGGAAAGAAGTAAATTAACAGCCTGAAAAAATCCGTTAAGAATATAATCCATTTACTATTTTTGAGCATTAGGTGTAAATAGTTGTTTGCCTAATAATTTAAATTTACCAATTTTTTCTTGTGCTTTTTGAGAAGTGATCCATGAGATAAACTTTTTTGCAAGATCATATTTTACATTTGCACAATTTTTTGGATTTATAGCTATAATACTGTATTGATTTTGAAGAGTTTTATCCCCTTGTACTAAAATAATCAATGATGGGTCACCTTTCATATTTGATTCATACTTAATATATGTACCTCTATCTGTCATTGTGTATCCATTTCTTTCGGAAGCTATATTGATTGTGTTTATCATGCCCTGCCCGGTTTGGATATACCATGATTGTCTATCCGGAATTGGAAGTCCTGCCGCTTTCCATAACAATATCTCTTTTTTATTTGTGCCTGAATTATCCCCTCTGCTTGCGAATAATGATTTTTTTGATGATATTGCAATAAAGGCCTGTTTTACTGATTTTCCTTTTATTCCTGCAGGATCATTTTTTGGTCCAATTATAATAAAATCGTTAAACATCACCTCTTTCCTGTCCACACCATGACCTTCATTTACATATCTTTTTTCAGATGTCGGTGCATGAACCAGTAATATGTCAACATCACAATTCTTCCCTAGTTCTAGCGCTTTACCAGTGCCCACAGCAATCCATTGCAGATCTAAATCTATATCTGACTTTACAGCATGTTTTAGATAATCAAGCAGTCCAGTGTTATCTGTGCTTGTAGTAGTTGCCATCTTTAGGACACAGGATTCTTTGCTACTGCATGAAATTACGACAGATCCTACAAAAATAAGGAATAAAACAAAAACTGAAATTAGATTACTTATAATCCTCTTTATAAAATTTTCATACATAAGAAACCCTCCCTCTAAAATATAATTCCATAGCAATAAAACTATTGTTTACTATAATTGTTGATTTTGCTATAAATATTATCGTCCCTATCGGAACTAATTTTTGCTATGTTGTACCCATTTATTAAATACTATTACTTCATACGATATGAACAAAATGTCACATGACACCATAAAACTTATTATACTCAAATAATTAGAATTATTTATATATAGTGGTTTGGGAACTATCTTATAACTAATCCACTCTAAAAATTATTAAAAAATGATTTTTGCCACCTTATTTATATGGCGGTGTACTTAGTAATTCAATAATGTGTTCGTAATATATTTATCTACATAACAGTGTCAATTTTTTTTAAATATCATCAATTAACTAGTATCTAATTGATTGTAATCTGATAGGTTTAATATTCATCTAGCTAATTTTTTTTATCATTGCTTATAAAATAATAATATAGATAAATTTATAGGATGTGCATTGATGAATATATTCAGGAATGAATATAAGGTTTAACAGAATTTTGCATATATAATACTATATATATTGTTTTACAGCATCAAGCTTACGATAAATATAGGATGTCCTTATTTGAGCGGAAATTTCGTTTTAATATTTCTATAACATTGAAATCTTTTTCTCCTTCATCAAATCGTATTTGAAGATCATAAGCCTGTTTTTCAAATACAATCCTTCCATAATCATAACTATTTGCAGCCCAACTATTTATATAGAGTTCTAAAAAATTTTCAGCGCCAAGTATCTGACATTGAGCTACATGAACCATTTCATGAAATAGAAGTGAAAGTAGGAATTGAGGATTACTATTTGCAAAACGCAAAGCTAAAATGCAGTCTATAAGAGTAAGCCCAACAGCATTCCGAAAATCGAGAGTATTTTCAAGACCAAGTTCCAGAATTTCAGAATAGAAAGGAGGATTTTCTATACTTTCTACAAATTCAATCCTTACAAAGTCAAGAAGTTCAGGTTCAAAGTATGGTTGTAATACAGCCTTCTCTTCCCTGGTAAATTCCCTGGCATTTTTT
>JAXHTB010000486.1:0-2580 GCA_034190185.1 Spirochaetota bacterium
ATTATTTTTTACACTAAAATTGATAGTGATACTTGTTTCTTTCTCATATATCCAAACATATTTACTTTCACCTGGGGGATAGTATTTTTTTGGATGTAGATACCTTGCAGCTTCGAATAAGAAATTATTGGGATATTGAACTTTAACAGTTGTTGGTTTTCCTGTACCAGGTCCCTTTGGATTGCCATAGATATGAAAGTTTCTAGGTATATCCAGTTGTAATTTAACTGATCCTGATGCTCCAGCAGGGACTTCGGTTTCGTTCTGGATGGAGTAAACCTTGAATTCCTTAGCCCATTCATTTTTACATGAAAGGATGTTCAACAATAAAATTATTAGAAGATATATAGGAAGTTTAAATTTTGATAAGTATGATTTCTTTAGCATTATTTTAACATATATTTTTTATTTGCTATACTATATTATGGTAGCAGGCATATAGTTTCAAGGAAAAAAGTTATAAGTACTGAATATCTTTATGATATGACTAATAATATGTGAAAAATATTTATTTTTTTTCTCCTCTATTCTCTATGTGGAGTGATCATTGATGAAATTTATTATTTGGAATAAAAATAACTTTACTAATAATATGAATTAATATATTTTATGTCACAATAATCTATTTTTTTGAGAGAGATGATGGATAGAACAGGTCAAAGCTTTTTATATGGGTGGGTCTTTAAGATAATTCTATTTAATATTTTAATCTATATCATTCAAATGTTCTCCACGCAAAATCTGATAACATACCCAGTAGGAGAATTTAGGGCTCAAGCTTCGACAATGACATATTATTTAGGGCTTATACCCTCATTTGTAATCGAAAAGGGATATATTTGGCAGATATTTACATATATGTTTCTGCATGGCACATCCAGTTTTACTCATTTATTTTTTAATATGTATGCCCTTCTTATTTTTGGTGCTCCATTAGAGCAGACATGGGGTAGTAAACGGTTTTTAGTTTATTATCTATATTGCGGTGTGGGAGCTGGCATTACAATATTGATAATAAATCTTTTTGCAAAGGGGTTAGGTTTTTACATTCCTACTATTGGAGCTTCTGGTGCTGTTTTTGGTCTTCTGCTCGCTTTTGGAATGATGTTCCCTAATGCAAGAATTTTAATCTTCTTTGTCTTACCTATAAAAGCTAAGTATCTTGTTATTCTTTATGGTTTGTTAGAACTATATCTTGAATTGTCTGGGGGGCAGGGTAATGTTTCACACATAGGCCATCTTGGTGGATTGCTCTTTGGTTTGATCTTTTTCCTTATTCAAAAAAAAAGAGCTCTTCTTTATAAATCTAAATTATTTATAGCCAAAAGAGAGAAAAATAAAAGGAATTCTGGATTAACCAAATCAAAAAGAGATACAATAGAAAATAATAATGATATAAAAAAGAATATTTTAAAAAAAATTAAAAGCAGTGGATTTGATTCTTTATCTGATGATCAGATTCAGTATATCAAATTATTAGATATTATGGAAGATGATGATATCAGTTTATGTAATGAAGAGGATTTGAATATTAATGATGATTATTGTTTAAATTGTGAAAATATCGATAGATGCTTTATGCGTGAGGTAAGAAAATATTTATAATAATATTATAGTATTATTATCCATGATAAACCATGTATATCAAAATATTCAACTAGCGGCAAAATGAGCCATGGAGGGCTTATTTTATAATCTAGTCTATATTAAACTGGCTGATTTTCTTCCAGCATTACTTCTAAAAAATAGCGTGTGAACTTTCATTTAAATAAAGGAGACAGGATGCAGTGAAAAGTTTTCTTTTTCTTTTGGCAATAATCATCTCTATGAATTCAATTCTTTATGCATCATACGATGATGCTCTGGAATTGTACAAGGGGAAAAAGTATAAGGAATCTCTTAATTTAATCGCTTCTGAGCTTGATATTGATAAAGATATGCTTCCGGACTCACAGAATTATGAATTAAGATATCTAGCAGCTCATAATCATTGGAAACTTGGGAATAAGCAGGCGGCTATTACACATTTAAAGAGATGTATCGATATTCAAAGGAATAATATAAATCCTCTTATTGATCTATCTATTCTTTTTACTGAGATTAAGAGATATGGGGATGCGAACTATATTACTAAAAAGGCATTACAAATTGAAGAGCATCCAATTGTCTACTTTTTGCTTGGAAAGATTGCTCTTTATTATAGGAACTATAAGAGATCAAAGGAGTATTTCGAAAAATCTATCTCGTTGGATCCTGAATTAAGCATTTCCTATAATAGCCTTGGGATTGTATTGATGAGGATGAAAAAATATAGTCAGGCAAACACCGCCTTTTCTGCTGCTCTTGCTATAACACCAGATTCCTTTGAAATATTGAATAATATTGCTTTAAGTTTGCAAAAAACAGGGAAGTATAAAGAAGCTATTCAATATATCAAAAAAGCATTAATTATTAATCCAAATAATCTTATAATCAAATCGAATTTAAAAAAAATGACCATAAATATTGGAATGAAGATGGAGGATGAAAAAAAGGAGTAACAGAATAAGTGAAATATTGAGTTGATTATTAATAAGAATA
>JAXHTB010000487.1:0-2580 GCA_034190185.1 Spirochaetota bacterium
TTCTTAAAACATTATTTTTTTTAGATTGATCTGCTACAATACCCTTTAGTTTATTAAAATCCTTGGATTTATCAAAAAAATAATCAGCCCCCAACTCTGTACACTTTTCCACTATTTGAGGATAAAGATAATTTGTAAACATAACTACTATTGTTCGAGGATGTTCTTGTTTAACATATCTTAAAACATCAATTCCGCTTCCCTCTTGCAGTTTTACATCAAGGATGACCATTTCTGGCCTAGTTCTATTAATTAGATCTATGGCATCCTTTGGTTCTCCAGACATCCCAACTATTTCCAATCTATCAATAGAAGAAAGCATCTCCACTATTTTCCCCTTCAAAAGCAACGAATCTTCCACAATTAGTAATTTCATTGTCAAACCATCATCTTCAAGAAGTATAATACTAAAGAAAGAACTATTTATTTATAAAATTTAAATATCCTACATTCTACTTATATAATAATTTCATTATAAATAACTACAATAAGACACAGCCTAATTATTATTTGCAATGTTATGATTATTTTAAGTAGGATAATGAAGAAATCAGATGTCAGGTTTTATCTGATAAATTATGAGAGGAAATCAGTATTAATCCAAAAGATTATTCTTTATTGCATAGTGAGTCAGTTCTGCATTATTGTTCATATTCATCTTTGCAAGTATACGAGCTCTGTATGTGCTTATAGTTTTTACATTCAAAAACATCTCTCTGGCAATCTCTGAAACAGTCTTTCCAGATGCAATCATACGAAAAACCTCATATTCACGATCTGATAATATTTCATAAGGCGGCTTATCAATATCATGAGTAAGAATATCAGCCAGCCTCTCAGCCAGAGTATCACTTATATATTTGCCTCCGCTATGAACCTTCCTAATAGCTTCAACTAATTTATCAGATGCAGTTTCTTTTGTTAAATAACCGGATGCTCCAGCTTTTAATGCGCGCACTGCATACTGATCTTCAGGATGCATGCTCAATATCAAAACAGGTATATTAGGTTTTTCCATTTTCAACTGTTTTAGTATTTCCAATCCACTTCTGCCAGGCATTGTCATATCAAGAAGAATTGTGTCATATTTGTTTTTTCTAACCATTTCTAGTAACTCCTGCCCATCACTGGCTTCTCCTGCAACTATCATATCTTCAGAATCAGAAAGTATCTGTTTTAATCCAGCTCGAACAATTTCATGATCATCAGCTATTATTATCTTGATCACTATTTATCTCCAAAAAATATTTCAAATTTTGACTTAATCTTCCAACTTATACTGCCTAACAAATCCTTATCTCAGAACATCTGACACAACAATAGAGAATATGAAGTAGGAGTTAGTATCTTCAATAAGAAAATTCAATGTAGATTCATTTCACGTAAAAAAAATAATGAAGGAACAAGGTGTGTCAATAACTTAATATAAAACAAATTTTGATGGATTAATAATAACCTGACATAGTTACTTAATATATATTAGTTTGATCAATAATGTTCAAGCATATACTTTGTAAGGACTTCTCCTGCAGCATCGGACATTTCAATAAATCTAAGAGTATAATATATAATCGTATCACCTTGAACTTTTCTTTTTGTGAGTATCCTTGAAAGAACGGTAATCCTAAAACTATTAAGTATAAAATTTAAATAATAATCTTTATGATAGTTTAAAGCCTTTGTTGAACGCACCACAGCTTCATCAATATTCAATTTTAATATAATACTATCGATGTCTTCCTTTTCATCATTTACTTCATTATCTACCCCTTCAACCTCCACCGATTCTGAAGCCTCTATTATTGAGCACTCCAAAATTACATCAACATCAGAATGTCTGACCTCTTTGCCTTTGACAAAATACTCTGGAATGTTTATATCAACAATTCCCTTATAGATATCAGTTATGTAGGATTTAAACGAATATTCAGCATCACCATTTCTCCATAAATAAACATCAATTTGCAGATGTTTGTATAGAACGGTCAAATCTTTATTATTTGAAAACAGCTTTATTGACAGAATACTATTTTTCTTGTTGATCAGTTTACCCAAGAAAATATTACTATTTTCTGAAGAAAAAAAGAATAGCTGGTTTTCCTCAATATCCATGATCGTGTTTAAAGGTCTTCTAAATGGGACAGAATGATATAATTTTTCATATATTATTACGATATCTTTGTAGATTGAGGATAGAGATTCCTCTATTTCTTCCTGATTATTCAAAAATTGAATAAAATTGGCTATGCCAGACTCAAATAATTTTGGATTCTGCAATAATTTACTTGGATCATTTATCCTCATCGAAGCAGCTATACTTTTTAATATCTTTATCTGATAATTCGATAAGCCTAAATGTTTCGATCTGAATAGAAAAAGCTGGTATATATGCGCCCTTTTCTTTTTGAGTTTATAATAGTACCTGAGAACAAGTACAGTAATAATTAAGATAATTGTAAAAATTGATAATGCAATTATTATATCAGAAACTGCAGGCACACTCCATTTTACACCGAACACAGTTGTTATTTCTCTTGATTTTGTCATTAATACTCTTTTGTCTTAAAGCCTATTTCAGCA
>JAXHTB010000488.1:0-2579 GCA_034190185.1 Spirochaetota bacterium
ATGTTGAGAAGTAACTTTATAAATTAGTCTGTACTTCCAAAGGAATAGTTCCCGAATATTTGATGTATTACTTTCAGGTGCTACTCCTAAGCTCAGCTGAAACTCTGAGAGATCGAGCCGCTTTTCTTGCCTCTTTCACAACAGTTGTGGTATAAAACTGGTGATCTCTTGCTATGAAACCTGCTACTTCTTCAAGATCATTGGTTGCGGATTCAGTCCATTTTATGGTTATAGCCACTTCGACATCCTTTTATCAAATTCTGTTTCAGAAAGGGTGTTATCGGATTCGACATCATTTAATCCGCGATCAATTTTTTGCTGAACGTAAATATGATGCTGAATATCTTCTAAACTTGTATCATCAGGGAGTTGATCGAGAAGACGTCGAACTTCTTCCTTAGCTGGTATCATTTTATTATCTCATTTAAATAACTGAGTATTTTTTTGACTTATAAATTTTTACATACATAACATCTTGTTATGCGATTTTTCTTCTTTTATTAAAACCATCATTTCTTAGCCGAAGGTGGATGTGGCATTTTCATATATATACCACCAGTTTTAAGCTCTTTAAGCATTTGGTTTAATCTCTTTTGTTTTGTTTTTTCTAATTTTGCTTGGATTATCCAACCGACATAATCATTTTGCTGATAAGCAGGACGGTCAAGATAATCCTCCATTAGTTTCTCATCATCCAAAGCCTTTTTAACAAAGTCAGGCATCGAATGTCGATCACGCTTTAACTTTGAATAGTCTGTTGTCATGAGCTTATCTCAATTTAATGACATTACACCCAGCTTGAGAGGAGCGAATGGAGCGAAGCAGAACGAGCATCCTGCTCAAAGCTGATGTTAGCGCTCAAAGTGTTTCATGGGTAAGAGATTCATCAACCTTTGATCAATCTTCAAGAGGTTTTCTTCCCTTTTCAGTCAATATTACACTAGACTGAATGGAAGGAATAACAGTGTAAACCTTAAGCCCTACAAAAAAAAGGACCGCGCTGGTATAAGTAAGCAAATCAGTATCTTAATATTTTCTTTTACTTCAGCCAACTCTTTGCTTCGGATTCATCATAGAAGACCCTGAAATTATAGCCCCGATTCTGACAGACTGTCTCGAAGAACTCAAAATCTCCGATAACTGGATTGCCTGGATTGAATAATAGGGCAACTTTCACTTTTCTATCGACACCGATACTATCGTACAATTCAGGAAGGCTGTAAAGATCGGTCACTTTGACTGGATAGCTGTAATTTCGATCATCAACTATACATGAAAAAGACTGGTACTGCCGCATTACCCGCCATCCTTCTTTAGCTTCAGCGACAAAGTCTTCGTAGCCTAATTCACCTGAATTAAGAATGACGACGATGTTTTCTGCCTCTATGTACTTTACTTCCCAAGGCATGATATCCCCTCCAAAAAATGAATAATAGTTGATCTAATATTGTTTAGTTTATAATATTAAACACTATGTGCTAACAATGAAGTTCTCATGACCGGATGCGTTTTATCACCCGGTCATGTGCAACGCTTTGATAGGTGCTCCCATCCAATTGGTATCCCAAAAGTCAGCAACCCAAACTTCTGCAATATTTTTTAAACGCTCTCCAATACCAATAAATCCCCATCCCAATTTATATGTAGCTTCTAAATCCCAAGGAGCATCACCCACATATACGATGTCATTTTTTAATGGTGAAATATGATCTTTACATAATCTCATAATATTTACTCGCTCATGATGATGATCGCCAGAAAACAGCGGGATGTCATTATTAAACAAATTAGCTGACTTTAATTTCATTATTGCTGTATGCCCCCATCCACCTGTAGCATAACCGACAACGTAATTTGGATCTGCAGCAAGGTTATTTATTACCTCTATCGCACCCTTCTTAGGCTTGCATGGCTGAAGGCTAAGATGAGATGATATTAACTCCCCGAAATATTTACGTACTTCAATTGCTTTTTGCTTTGCTTCTGAAATATAGTTTTCTTTTAATATTTGATTCAGAATTCCAGGGTCGGTTACATTGTTATATTTTCCCCAATCATCGTGAATAAACACATCTCCCAAAACCTTCTTTACAGCTTGTATATAGATTTCACTGTCAAACTTCATGCTTTCGATCAGTGTGCCATCAATATCAAATATGATTGCTGTCATATTATATTATTTACGCCTACGTCGCCGATCATCTGTTGCAAAAGCTATCAGGTCATTGACCGACGCGAATATCTTAATTAGTGATATTTAAACAAGTCGCAAGCTTTTGCAATCTGATGAATTGGCTTGTTATCTTCCTTTTTTATATTTTAAATCAAGCTCGGTTGCCATTTTCATCAACCTTCTATCTTCTCGGCCTTCTTTACTATCTTTTCTATTTGACTTTTCAATCTTTTGCATTCCTTTTCATTTAAGCCGCCGTCTATAATATCTGCTTCCCTGTACTTATCTAATAAATAGGATGCTGTCTCTTCCAGCTTCTCTTTCTTCTTACTTAAATCAGAAAATGTTCCGCTCCATTCCTTGGATGCGTCTGAACTCATCTTACAGCCGTCTATAGCAAATTTCG
>JAXHTB010000489.1:0-2569 GCA_034190185.1 Spirochaetota bacterium
CTAACAGCCTCAACAATAAAAGGGCCAACTGAAATATTTGGTACAAAAATTCCGTCCATTACATCTATATGGATATAATCTGCCCCAGCTAATTCAACTGCTCGAATTTCTTCGCTCAATATGGAAAAGTCTGCCGAAAGAATTGAAGGTGAAATGTTTCTCATTATTACCACCATATGTAATTATATCGTTCTACCTTGAAATTACTACTTTTTTTGATTTATTTAATATAACCTTGCCGTCAGTTGCCCTCTTTGCTTTAAAATGAATATAATACAATCCCACACCAAGTTTTTTTTGCGCTTTATTCGTTCCCATCCAGCCTTGCTCTTTAATATTCTGTCCTCCTCTCCTAAAAGCTTTATCAGTTAAGGTTGAAACTGGTCTACCTTTAATGTCGTATACTTTTATTGTTACATAAGCATCATCAGAAAGATAATAAGAAGGATATGCTATAGGATTTTTCTTTGTAATTACATTATTAAGTATTCTGGCAGGCCAAGGCGTCAAAGTCTTCTGTTTCTGTATATAAAATGTCCATTCATCATCATTTGGGTCCTCATCTGAAATGTCTTTATCTGAGAATGTTGAGATATTGTTGGATGAGGATTCGATTATAAAGCGTACAGCATTTCCATCACTAATGACAGGTGTATGAGTAGATAAATAAGCTATCCATAAACTCGGTTTGTTTGTACTAACCGCTTCTACCGAAAAAAGAGTGTTTTCCGAAAAAGCAGACTGATTTATAGAATTTGGAGAGGTTGTATCATCGATTATGTCGGGTGCAGCATTATTATACGAAAACCATACTCTGACTGTATCTGGCTGACTTTTAGAGGTGACAATTACAATCTCAACCTTAATATTTATCTCGCGCATAGTTCGTAGTTGAGGATTTGAAAGGTCGCTGAAATCATTATATGAGTCAATTCCGTCAGATATATTAATATATATTGAAAAGGGTTGAGTTCGTAATTGAAAGGGTGCTGTTGGCTGAGGTGTCTCATTGCCAAAAACATCCACACTAGTGATATAATAGTAATACAGTGTAAAAACATCAAGATTAGGGATTGTTGTATATTTTCTGCCATTCTGAAAATGCAGCGCTGAATCATCAACAGGTGAAGGAGTTGGATTATTTTCAATACCCCTTAAGGTTGAATCCATAGCGCCATTCCATAATCTCCACTCACTTTCTCCCTGAGCCTGGTAGTAGATCCTGTATTCATAGAAATCTTCATTGTAAATCGGCGCGTTTGTAGATGTATCAGTGGGATTCCATGACAATCTAAAAGAGGTAGTTGTTGTACTTACAGCTATTTCAGAATCTGATGCAGGTGGGAAAAGAGCGCTGTCAGGTGGATCGTCACGATCCCAATTTATCGATTCTGTTGTGCTGCTAGTTAATGCGCCTGCATACTCCCCAGAAACTGTGGTTACAGTATAGCTCCAAATAACAGTTGTGTTTGAAGTTATCCATGTACTATCAAAACCTGTTGAATCATTATATGGAATTTCTGCAGAGCCTATATTTTGACCGGAAGATACAGCAACATCAAAAGTTCCAGAATTAACGCCATCCGAATAGGTCACAGTAAATACTGTATCTCCATACATCGACCTCCATTCAGTTCCGACTTGCATCTGAGCAGTAATTTCTATAGTTGTTCCAGGAAATCCATAGCCGCGATAATAACTGCTTATCTGGTCATAGGATGAGTGAGTAGGGCCCCTGCCGACCCCATTTCTGAATAGAATATTTGTTACACGCACAGGATATTGAGGAGCAGCCTGTGCCATTAGTGAGAAATTTTCTGTAGCAAAATATAATATCAGGGTTAAAAGAGAAAAAAGTGTTATAATAAAAACTTTATAGTTTAATTTTTCTCTTAAATTTGTATAAGCTGTATAAATTTCTGATAATCGCATAATCTTCAGTTTATATAATCTCAATAATGTTAGAAATGTGTAATTATTGTAAATAGTTCGATCTAATTAGTTCCTAGTCTTATAAGGTACACTATTATTAAGCGCTCAATGGCGTAGTGTGTCAAGTTATTTGTAGAATAATTGATATTCCTGCTTCTTCCTCTATATTTATTGGTATTGAAGGAATATTTTACTAATAATTATTGTATTGTATCGTAATTCCGCTTTCCTTTTATTCTAACTTGACTCTTGACTGATCCTTGATTATTTTATTATTGACAAATGTCTATTTGAATGCATCCTTTTTTACAAAATTAAGATATATTTAAGAGAATTATATTTTTTTCATGGAAGATACTTTATCTTTAATAAAAAATAGTAAAAATGGATTGAGATTTCAAGATATATTTTAATAAAATTGAACTAAATGATTCTTTCATTATTACTAAAGTTGAAGTTATAAATTTTTATTTTAAGATAAAATGAACTTTTTTTACCCAGAATTTTTATGGAATTGATGGTCAGCTTAACTCCATCTGCTTTAAAAAAAGAAGGTTAAGTAAATGAAGTATAAAGGACTTACTTCCTGTACAATAGGAGTTGGGATTAAAAAAGAGACCGTGAAGACTACTATTCC
>JAXHTB010000049.1:0-14697 GCA_034190185.1 Spirochaetota bacterium
GCAAAATGAGTCATGTAGGGCTTTTTTTATCACTTGAGCATAGCTATAATTAACTATTATTCTTTAGGTTTAGGGGGATAAATATCAATATCAATTCTACCATCATATCCTCTTGAAAGTATAACAGTTGACTCTCTTATCCCTGAAAGCCTTTCATCACTGGCGCGTAATTCCTTAAAATCGATGTCATTTAAGAATTGTGTAAGTAATTCAATTTTTCTCTTACAGATATCTGACATTTGGGATTCGCCAGAAAAAAATGAATCCGTAATTCTCTTTAATTCATTTTTTGCTTCTGTCTCTATACAATGTGCTTTTATTTGAAGTTCTACTCTTACAGACATTTAGTTTATATTTTTCAAATAATTACAATTAATCAACATAAAGCTGAGTAGTTACATGTTTTTTGATAATGATTTTAAAAACAAAAAAACATTTGACTTAAAAAAAAATAATATCTACTTTTGACATAAAAATAAATTATAGGCTTATAATATGATCTATATTTTTAAAATTTTTAATATAAGGAGAGAACATGAAATCATTTAAGGTATTTTCGTTATTATTGTCAACCATTATATTGATAGCTAGTAGTGCTTATGCTAAGGATTTGTCAGGACGTCTTGGTTTTGGTTTCACCTCGCAATTTAGTCCAAATCTTGTTGATGCAGTATCTGCAAAGTATTGGTTAAATTCAAATTTATGCTTTCAAGGTATATTTGGTGCACTGTTAAACTCTGATGCCACAAATGAGATTGATCTTGGAGGTAAGGTATTATTTAAAATTAAAGATGAGGAAAATATGCATCTGCTTGTTGGAGGGAGAATGGGGATAGCATACGAAGATCCTGATCAAGGTGACAGCGTAACAACTGTTTCTCTTGGCGGACTCATTGGCATTGAATTTTTTCTTAGTGGATTGCCAAACTTAAGTTTTTCAACAGAAATTGGAGCTGGCATTGCAAATGATGATGATAATACAAGTATAGGATTTGATGCAGATACATTTTTAACAGCAGGTATTCATTACTATTTCTAAAAAACTTAACACTTATAAATATATAATTTTAAAACCGTTCCTTTGAAGAAATTATAGTAAGGGAACGGTTTTTTATATTTATCCTTTCCAGATTAGTGATCTTTATAATTTGTATTAATACAAAAAAGTACAATTAAAACCTCTAATCACCTACCCAAAGAACCTTTAAAATGCATATAATTTAATTGGTATAGTTAATCGGTTAGTAGCTAATAATAAACTAATTTTCATATACAGTGATAGGATTGTATATTGTTTTTTGAATTGACTTTTATTATAAAATGACTTATAATAAATAAATTAGCAACATGTTACTTCACTTATTATATTTTTACTAGACGCAAGGAGCATCAATGTGAATTTTCAGATTAAGAATCTGGGGAATCGCAATATTCCATCCCCCTTAAAAAATATTTTTCAAAAATCTGGATCTCAATTTATTTCTGATAACAGTAGAGTATTATACGATGTTTCAATAAAATCTAATAAAAAGCAAAATAATAATAAACCAGAAATTTCATTTGAAAAAGCAGGGCCGCGTGAAAAAATATATTTCGATCCATCAAAGGTACGGGCTGCTATTATCACTTGCGGAGGTTTATGCCCAGGATTTAATAATGTAATTCGCGCAATTGTGACAGAATCTTTCTATATGTATAAATCCTGTACTATCTTTGGATTTCCTTATGGATACCATGGACTTAATCCTGAAAATGGATATAAACCAATTGAATTAAATCCCAATAATGTAAAAGATATTCATAACTCCGGTGGTACAATACTCGGTTCTTCACGAGGTGGAACCGATGATATGGATAAAATTGTTGATACACTTGAAAGATTTAATATTAATATCCTGTATGCAATAGGAGGAGACGGCACTTTAAGAGGAGCCCATGAAATAGCAAAAATAGCTTTAAAAAGAAAATTAAACCTCTCTGTAATCGGTGTGCCCAAAACTATTGATAACGATTTGAGCTATGTTCAACGCTCCTTCGGTTTTGAAACTGCCTTTTCAAAGGCAGTAGATTCTGTTAATGCAGCGCATGTCGAAGCTAAAGGGGCACCGAACGGTATAGGTTTGGTAAAGGTAATGGGAAGGCACTCCGGTTTTATTGCAGCAAGCGCCACTCTTGCCACAAGTGAGGTTAATTTTGTTTTAATACCTGAAGTTCCTTTTGACATAGAAGGCGAGAATGGATTATTAGCACATATAGAAAAACGATTAGCTAACCGCTATCATGCAGTAATTTGTGTGGCAGAAGGCGCTGCTCAGGATCTAATAATAAAAGACCCATCACATCAGAAAAAAGATGCTTCTGGGAATCTAAAGCTTGCTGATATTGGTCTATACCTTCAAAATCGTATTCAGAGATATTTCGACTCAAGGAATATAACTATAAATCTTAAATACATTGATCCCAGTTATATTATCAGAAGCGCACCTGCAAATCCAAACGATTCAATATTTTGTACAATTCTGGGACAGTATGCTGTGCATGCAGGCATGGCAGGAAAGACAGATATAATTATCGGTCAGTGGAATAATGTCTTTACTCATATTCCTATTGAAGCTGCTACACATAAACGTAACCAGATAAATCCGAATTCAATGTTCTGGAAGGATATACTGGCAGCAACAGGACAGCCTGAAAATATGAAAAATAATTAAGATGCCTTTATTCCTGCACCTAATTTAGTATATCTTGTTATCAATCTTTTTATGAGGTTTATTTGAAAGTTACATCAATTAATTTCATAATAACTCAATATGGATCACATTTTACCAAGAATAACTCAAGTCTAATTAAACATTAACACATACTAAACATTTCCGACTGAAATAGTATCTAAGTAAGCTTTTCTCCAAGAAAACGCTCAAAATGATACCATTGATGCGGATAAATACGAACCTTCTGTTCCATTAGGTCAGCGTACTTCTGAGCAGAATCGATAATATTCTGTTTCCTCTCCGATCGCAAAGCTTTATTGATATACATAGGTTCAGATATTGTAATACGATACTGCTTTTTCCCTGACATAAAGGCAAAGAAAACGAACAAAGGCGCCCCTGATAACATTGCAAAGATATGTGGAGTTTCAGGAATTTGGATATTATGATCTAAAAATCTGACAGAAATTGAACGTTGATCCTTTCTCCATATTCTATCTCCAGTTATTGAGATTAATCCACCTTCCTTAAGAAAATCAATTCCATCAAGGATATCCAAGGGTGAGCCCCCATTTTCAGCAACCGCAATTATCTTTATTCCTTTCTGTTTAAGGCTTTCCTTTTGAGTCTGCTCAATCTGTTCTTTCTGTTTCTCTCCCATATAGAGTAGCATCTTCATCCCCTTTTGCGATAAGAGGCTAGCCGCTATCTCCCAGTTTCCCATATGAGACATAAGAATAATTCCGCCAGATCCTTTACTTACAGCTTCTTCAAGATATTCTAACCCCTCTGAAGTATAGGAAATACTGCCGTAATCGTTAAGCAAGAATCTGTCTAAGAAAATAGAAGTAAAATTGTGATATTGTTTCCAGGATGACCAGATTAAATAAAAAAAATTGCGATCCGGAAATAACGCTCTAAAAAAATGTATGCTGATCCATACTCGACTAGGAAAGAAGAAAAAATAAAACGACGCAATAAACCAAGAAATGATACGAAAAATCCATACACCAAGTCTTTTTGTAAGGGCAATCAAAAAAATATAAAATAATTTCTTCATTCTTACTTATCCTTTTCCACCCTTAGCTATAAACCATACCTCTTCACGTCCCAAGGCAGCGGGTTCACTAAGGATAATATCAAAACCGGCTTCATTGATAAAATCTGTTATCTCTTGATATGTTCTATAAATAGGTGTTATTCCTTTAAATTTGAGCTTAATATTCTCTATTCCGCGTTCCCATGGAAAGCGCTTCCTTGACGGAATAGTTGTTCTGATTATAAGTGTTCCAGAAGGATGAAGCTTATTATATAATCTCTCCAATGTCAATTGCAGCTCCTTATCACCGATAAGATGGATGATATCAAGCATAAGCGCAGCATCTGAATGTTTCGGGGTTGATGGGATATCCGGAGCTTTGCCTTGAATAACAGTACCGCGTATACCAAGGGCATGTGATGCAATGCGAATACGCTCTGAATCAGGTTCAATGCAGTATATTCTCGCGTCAGGAAAGCGCTCAAGAAGCCATGCTGCTGGAACACCGTAACCACAACCTATATCTATAATTAAACCTGGAGAGTTGAGAAAATCTGATAAACGAGGAAACATCGGATCAAAAATGATTTTAAAGCGCGCAAAAAGTCGAGGATATGCCTCTGCATGTCTGTATCGTCTCATTACTTTTGAAAAATATGAATCGTTCCTTTGAAATTTTATCTTTTTGTCAGACTGGATCAGGAACAATCTTTTTAGGATCGGAGGCAGTATTGTAAAAGCGCCGACAATTGAATAAAATATACCGAGAAGTGATGTAATACCTGCACTTTGTAATAATGAATGATCAGCCATTACTAAAGTTCCAAATCCAATAATTGTTGATGCAGATGTAAGAAAAACCGCCATTCTAATAAGCCCAACTGAGGTGTGATGCTCATCTTTATAACGCTGATATGACCGCGTAATAAAGAGAGAATAATCAATTCCCATGCCAATAACTACTATTGAGAGCATAAGTCCTGGTATATCTAATGGATGTCCGATCAATCTTAATGTACCTAAAGTGCATACTAGCGCAAAAATAACCGGTATCATTGCGATGAGTGTCAATTGCCAATCAAAAAAATAGATAAACAGCAGAATAATTACGCTTATCAGTAGGATAAGCGCCATTCTAATAAATGTTGATGACAGAAGCGATCCTAACCTTTCAGTAAAGAGATTTGCATCGAATATCTTAACTAGACCAGTTGACGCATATCTGGCATAGAAGCGATCCGCATCATAGGTCAAACCAGGGGAGAGATTTAAAAAGTGGATCATTCCATTGTCTTTTCTATTTTTAGAAATACCAAAAAGATCAAAATATCTTTCAGGAACATTTACAGGGCTGAATTCCTTTTTTTCTATTACTTTATAAAATGATTCAAACGCAAAGGGAGAAAATCCCAATTTAGCTGATGCATCCTTTATATTCCTTTTCAGGTTTGTTATCCTTTCATCATTCCAAAAATTTCTCCAGGCATCCAAATTTTGTTTCAACCTCTCATCACCAGGGAATATCATTGAAGGGATAAAGGACGATGATATAATTGATGATGCAGAATCTTTCTCTAACATAGATCCAAGAATGTCCCACTTCTGCTGTAGTTCTTCAACATCTTCTGCCTCAACCATCATGTTTACCTTGTTAAAGATATCACCCCAGACGTCTGCAACTAATTTCTCAGCTAAAAGGGTATCTTTGGAAACTGTGTTCATCGAGCTTAAGTCCACATGGAATTCTGGTTTTGCAAAGAACGCCAAAATAAATGCAAATATTATTGCTGCAATTGCCTTGTTCCTGCCTCCTTTTATAGCCAGTTTATTGACAAAACCCTGAAGAGGCATAGATCCTTCTCGTTTCGCAGGCGGCATTGAGGGGAAGATCATCGGGAATAAGGTATGCACGAATATAAATGAGAAGGCGATCCCCAGAGCTGCAAATTGTCCTATCTCTGCAAGTATCTGGAAACCGCTTATAAAAAGCGAAGAGAAGGCGCCTACTGTAGTCAGCGCCGCAAGGAGTCCTATAGACCAAACCTCTCTAGATGCGTCCCTCCCTGATGATGTGAAGGGCCTGTCCAGAAACAGAATATAAGCAATGCCGTGATCAACAGTAATAGATATAATAGCGCCGCCAAACCCAATTGCAAGCATAGAAATAGAGCTGTTAAAAAGCGAATAAGCAAAGAGCGCCATCATCGTTCCAAAGATCGCAGGCAAAAGCGCTAAAAGTCCTAATAGGGGTCTTGGGAATGTAAGTAACAATAAAATAGTAATTCCTAATGTTGCGAATATTACTGCCCTGACTGTGTCGCTTTTTGCTATAGTCTCATTGTCCAGCGCAGCTCGATAGGCCCCAACAGGTGAAAGTGTCAAATTAGACTTCTTTGCGCTGTTCTCCCTTTCTATATCCTGGGCTATGCTGTTAATTAAATCAGTTACACCTTTGGAAAATTCTGTATCAGCGCCTGAACCCTTCGGCTCTGCAACTACCAGGAGATTCCTTCTGTCAGATGATATAAGCTGTCCCCTGTAAATCTGCGCATCCTGTGATGGAGCCAGGCATGATAATCGTTTCAGTACGATATTCCTAAATCCTAGAGGATCCATTTCTATAAAACTAGCCTGTCCTATACCCTTTAGATGCATCAATTGAGAAAGATTTTCCGATAAAGCTTCATAAATCTTTACAGGGGCTAGTTGAGGTTTTATTAAATTTTGTATATCAGAAGCTGTAAACAAAACAGGAAGATTATTTATGATATAGGAAATTAATTCAGGAATAAGCTGTTGGGTTTTCCCGATCCCGACATTTGAGAAGAGTCCGCTATTGATAAGTCTCTTCTCCACAAAGGTTGCTGCTTCAATCAAAAGATCTATATCATCAGATTGACTGTTTAGATTTATTACTATTCGATCCTGCATAGGATGTAATTTAATAATATATCCTGCATCTGCTATTACCGGATCATCCTTTGGTAATGATTCTGTAATGTCAGTACTAATATCTATGTGATGAAGCGCAATAACAAAAAATATTCCTGTAATAAGGGATATTAAGCATATTTTTATCCAGCTATATCTAAATAAATGTTCATTTGATAGCATAATTAAAATTATTTATTACAAAGAAATTATCATAGAGTGACAAAATCGATGAGAAACGAGAAATAAGAAGAATCACATCTGATTGTTGAATATTTCAAAATATTTAACCATATTTGGTAAGCTCAAAATGTTTTCAGAAATTAAATAGTGTTTTTTTTTAGCCACGGGTTAAACACTGATTTTTCCTTTAGAATTACGGGTAAGTTCAAACTAATTTCAGAAAATCCATGTTAAAGCAAAGGTAATAGTTCAACCCCTATTTAAAAAAGGAACTAATTACCGCAAAGACGCAAAGGAAAGATATTTTTTTCTTTCTGCTGTTATTGCGAAAGGTAAAATGAATAATTTCTCCAAGACATTCATAGTTTATCACCTTTTATAAAAGGCTGGATAGTTTTATGTTGCCGTCTAATCAACGACAGAAAGACAATAATTCACCTTTGCGACCTCTGCGCCTTTACGGTGAATTATTACAAGCAAAGAAATAAATCGTTCTCCAATTCAACTTGATCAATTATGAGAAAGTAGCAGGATTTTTTCATCCTTATGAATAATTATTTCTTTTTTTTCTTTTCTTTGTGATCCTTTGCGACCTCTGTGCCTTTGCGTTTAACAAAACAATCTGATTAACCTTCATCGTTGTCTCTGAAATCAGTTTGAACTTACCATATTTAAATTATCTTCTTGCCCTTATAAAAGATGGAATAAGGATTCTTATTGTTATTAGACGCGTAAATGTTGCAGAATTTCTTAAAAAATCTATAAATGGTCGAAAGTGCGAAACACGTTCTTTACCTGATCGATACACTACACTTACCGGAGCATCAATAACCGGAATTTTTTTCCAGCGCGCCTTAACAAGTATCTCAACCTCAAACTGAAAGCGCATTGCCTTGACTTTTAGGTTCAAGGATTCTGGCAGCGGATATATTCGAAATCCGCTCTGAGAGTCAGCAATCAAAGGTCCCCCAGACATCCACACCCAGAAGTTTGAGAATTTACGCCCAAAACGGCTTGTCCAAGGCACATTAGGTCCGAGCATGCCTTCCCTTGTTCCAACCACAATAGGACGTTTTCCCATCGGGATTGACTTTACTAGATTATACATATCAGCAGGATTATGCTGCCCATCCGCATCTATTGTAATAGCCCAGTCTGCAATATCAAGAGCTTTTACAAACCCTGTTGTAATTGCGGCTCCCTTGCCTCTATTCTGCCTGTGCCTGCAAATAGTAATACCTTCAATATCTTTGATTCTATCATAGCTTGAATCTGTAGATCCATCGTCAATCACAAATACAGGTATATCAAGTTTTAGGGCTTCCATTACTACATTTGCAATATTATCTTGATGATTATACAGAGGTATTATAATAACAAAATTTCCCTTATTCTCAGTATAAAACAATTCATTTGACAGATAAGTTTCAGGCATAGGTGGTTATCTGTAATTATAATAATTAATATTTCTTTAATAGTAAATTATTTAGATTAAAGATAAAATCAATGAAGTATTGATCCCGCCAAAGGCGAAATTATTGTTCATCCCGATAGAAAATTTTAGCTTATGAATTTCTTCCATTACATGATTTACAATAGCACAGTTAGTATCAGGATCTGTTAGATTCCTAGTTGGCGCAATGAATCCCTCTCTCATCATAAGTATTGTTATAATCGATTCAATAGTACCGCATGCTCCCAATGTATGTCCCATATAACCCTTGAAACCTGTAATAGGTGTATTATCGCCAAACACAGCGAATGTTGCCTGAGATTCAGCAATATCACCTGCTTCAGTTGCTGTGGCATGAGCATTTATATGTCCGATCTTATCAGGCGGAACACCTGCATCCTTAAGCGCAAGCTGCATCACTCCCTGCATACCTTTTACGCTTGGATTTGTCAGATGTGAGCCGTCACAGTTTGTCCCGTAACCTATAATCTCTGCATAGATTCTCGCATTCCGTTTTTTTGCAAACTCATATTCTTCAAGCACAAGACAGGCGCCGCCCTCACCAACAACAAGTCCATCACGGTCGCTGTCAAATGGGCGAGGAGTCATCTCTGGATTATCATTATACTTTGTAGAGGTTGCACGCATGATATCGAACACGCCAGCATCCATAAAATGCATCTCCTCTGCTCCCCCTGTAAGCATGATGGTTGCACGTTCATTCTTTATTGCATCATAGCCAAATCCAATGCCTTGAGATCCAGAGACGCACGCAGTGCATGATGCTATAACAGGACCTTGTATCTGAAACATCATTGCAAGATTAGCAGCGCAGGTATGGCTCATAAACTGAAGGTAGATTGATGACTGCATACCTTTTAGGCTGTTGTTCTCAAAAATCTGTTTTAAGAAATCTTCCATTGATTGAGAGCTGCCTGCTGTTGAACCGAAGGATAAGCCGCACTCTGGCGAGGCAATCATATTGTCATCAAGACCGGAATCACGAATAGCATCTTGCACTCCAAGAGCTGCAAGGATTGCGACACGCCCCATAGATCGTCTATATTTACGCGGTATCTCCTTTTCATCAACATTATCGCAAACGCCAGCTACCTTAGTTCGCAGATTATCTATACTATTCCACTGCGGCATCTTTTTTACACCGCTTCTATTATTCAGCAGAGAATCAGTGAGTTCCTCAAGCGAATTCCCAATAGGCGAACGAAGTCCTATGCCTGTGACCACAACCCTTCGATTTTTTCTCATATTGCAACCCCTTGTTATTAAAAATATACATCTTATTTTACAGAGGCTTCTATATTAAGCTCCTTGCGATAACGATCCTCGATCTCCTTTACTACCTTTCTAAGCTCATCCTTCTTTGGAGGAGGAATAGGTTCTAAATATTCCAGCTCAATTTCAGATATCTCTTTAGGTGGAAGATACCAGGGTGTTCCCTTTGGCAGGAATGGAGGATCGTTACGAATCAGCACAGGCTGAATTGGAACATTAGTACTTTGAGCGATCTTAAAAGCACCAGCATGAAAAGGCAACAGCTCATTTACAGGAGACCGTGTTCCTTCAGGAAATATCTGAAATTTATATCCATTATTTAGTCTATTAACCGCATTTTGTAGAGACTTAACAGGACTAATAGTGAGGTTATCAGGTGACAATACATATCCAGATAACCGTAAGAGCGGCGCTATTGGTAATTTCCTGGAGAGAGACCTTTTTACAAGAACTGATAAATGCGGAATTTCTTTTATTAAAAATATTACATCAAAAAGACCAGGATGATTAGCAATAATTACACAAGGCTTTTGGCATATATGCCCTTTACTCGGTTTTGATCTTATTAGCCCTCCAATTCTCATTAAAAAAAGCCATATTGTAAATAATATTCTGTGAACCTTCTGCATGCGTAATTGATCTCTTCCCTGTATCTTTTCAATAATCAACATAAAAGGAAAGATGAAAATAATCTCAATAAGTATCCCTATGCCAAAAACTGCAAACATGAAGAACATATATAATCCTTTTAGAACTCTAACGATCATTTATTATCCTCTTTGTTAATGGGTGGCGTAATTGCCATTTCAGTAGTTGACTGAATGCAGGAGAAATACTTTTCTATCTCTGGGAGAAAAGCAACTGCCCAAGTTTCGGGCCCCATATGAGCCCCGGATGTCAATGACAGGGGATGCAATATAATTTCAGAATTCGGATATCTTTCTTTTATTTGAGTCTTTACTATATCGTTGACCCATTTTTGATTATTAGAAAACTCCAGCATAATAAGCGCTTCTGATGAAGGAGTGAGGTTATCTTCCAGCTTTGCGAACAAGAATTTAAGCTGTTCATCATGATTCCGCACAACTCCAACCTTTGTCGCACCCTCTGCTAAGGGACTGATGATCGGTTTCATGTTAAACATATCGCCAAAGAAGGCGCTCGTTTTTGACAGTCTTCCGCCTGCTGCAAGATAGTGAAGCTTATCAAGAAAGACATATTCCTGACACCTGTCAATCGCCCATTTTGCAAATTTTATAACTTCATTACTATTACTGGTTTTTTGTGAAAAACGAGCTGTTGAGATAACAATTGTACCTAGCCTTCCTGAAGCAGCAGATGAGTCAATTACTGTCATTCTATTATAGGGATCGTTTTCCTTCTTCCATTCTGTTACAACATCATAATTTCCTGTATATACAGAACCAACGCACAGGTATAAGACCTTAGAGTGAAGACTTAACACGCTTTCATACAATTGATGTCTCTCAAAAACAGATGCCTGAGATGTAGAAACTTTGACACCATTTTTCATTGCTTCATAGAGATCAAGAGGAGCTATATGGGTTTCGGGAACGCATGAATTACCAAATGTAATGTAGCTGTCCAGAAGAGTTATTCCAAGCCTTTGTGAATCTTCACGAGTAACTGAACCAGCAGCATCTGTCATTATATGAATAGCCTGTTCACTATCCGATCTGCAAAAATCTTCTATCTGAGCGCCTAAATCATCATAGGACCAGCGTACAATATCCCCGTAGTTCTCTAGTTTCTTTTTAAGATCTTCTTTATTATCAGTATGCAGATGAAGCTTTACAAATCCCTTTTCGCTATTTGAAACTACATTTTCACTATAATCACCTAGATCTATGCTCGCATCTTCTAAATTATTTTTAATACGAAGTGCGATATCAATACAGTAACCAGATTGATTTTTTTCACTAAAAGATGATGATATCTTGAGCTTGTCCTTGAATATTTCATTTATAGGTCGGTATCTATCGATATTTCCATTTAAAGTAGTAAAAAAACCGTCAAGATATATAAACATTCCTAATGCGCCAGCATCCACAACATCAGCCTCCTTCAGTTTAGGAATAAGCTCTGTTGTTGATGAAACAGCATTTTCAAGGTGATTTAGCACATGATTTATCCATTGCTTATCTGTGTTAATTATATCACTATCTAGTATTTCAACTAAAGCATCAAATAATGTCAGCATGGTTCCTGATCGCGGTTCATTAACAGCTTGCCATGCCTGTTTCATACCTTTCTTTACAGTAATTGGAAGTGATTCTAAGGAATCTGTTTTAAGGAATTCAGAAAAAAAACTCACAGCAATATTCCCAGAATTACCTCTTGCTGAGAGCATTAGATTGCGGGTAATCTCTTTGATGTTGTTCTTTAGTTGAAGTATAGGTGTAAGACTGATAATTAAATTGCGTCCTGTATCACCGTCTGCAATTGGGAAAACATTTATCTGATCTAGCAAATCTGCCCATGCTGCGACCCGCGATACACCTGCAATAAAGGCATTCTCAAAATCTTTTTTCATTATTGTCTTAATAAAGAGTTTCGTATTTCTTCTGGTATCCTTAAAAGAAGGTCCATTTCAGGCGTTTTAAGAGCTACCTGTTCACTTCTGCTTCGAGCGCATATCTTGTGATCTGCGGCTAATCTTATTTCAAAATCAATTATTATCTTAATATTTACTTCTACTATACTTGCCTTACATATAAATTCGTCACGATGTTTCAGAGGAAATATATGTTTTGTAGAAGTCCTGATAATTGGAAAAATATATTGAGTTCTCTTGCTGAAACTATAGAGATCCAGACCAAGGCTGTCAAAGAGTCCAGCTCTGGCAATGTCAAAATATTTAAAATAATTTCCATGCCATACTATTTGAGCAGGATCAAGATCGTGGAATGGCACTGTTAGCAGAGCTTCGTAACTATGTTTGTTGTCTTTATTCATTGATAAAATTAAAAAAGTTTATTTTTTATAATTGCTTTTGCAATATTTTCTATATCGCTATCCATTGGCCTGTCTTCAATTGTTGGTTCTGCAATAGAACGAACTGCCCTAACAATAGAAGCAAGCTTAGGTCGAATTTCAATTGCTCCTCTTATCTCACATGCCTGAACTGCCGCAAGTAGATGAATTGCTATTACCCTTTCAACTAAATAACATATTCTTCCAGCATCCCGTGCAGCGATGGTACCCATGCTAACCTTATCTTGATTATGTGATTCTGTTGAACGAGAGAAGGAAGATGCAGGCATTGTTTCCTTTAGGGCCTCTGCTGTTAGAGCAGAAGCTGATATAGACATAGCCTTAAAGCCGTAATGAAATATACTTCCGTTATTCTTAGCTCGAACAAGATCTGCAGGCAGCCCCCTATTCTGATTAGGATTAACGAGAAGTTCGATCTGACGGTCAGACATGTCTGCAACTGAAGCGAGAGAAGTCTTTAGTGTATCCATTGCACATGCGATATGACCACCGTAAAAATTGCCTCCCATTAAAATTTGGCCTGTATCTGGACATATAATTGGATTATCATTTGAGCTGTTTGCTTCAGTTTCAACCCATCGGTATATCCATTCAAGAGAGTCATAGAGTACTCCAACTATTTGAGGAGCGCATCTTAGGGAATAGGGATCCTGTAGATTTTCAAGTGAATTTGCTTCAATATCAGAGTTTGATCTTGTTGTGCTTAAAAGATTTGTAAGCTGTTTAGATACATATATTAGACCATTGAAAGGTTTTGATTCAGCAATTAAGCGATGAAAATGGTGACTATTTCCTTTAAGCGCATGTACAGAAAGAGCAGTTGCCGATATTACTGCATTAAGAATATTGCGGGCTCTCTCAATATTTATTACTGCTATTCCTGTCATGGTAGATGTACCGTTGATCATTGACAGAGCTTCTTTTGGCTTAAATGTATAAGGAGTGAGACCTTCCTGTTTCAAAGCCTGGAGTGAAGACATTCTTTTCCCTTTATAAAAAACTTCTCTTTCACCACTTAAGCATGCTGCAATATAAGACATAGGGGTTAGATCCCCGGAAGCTCCTACAGATCCCTCGCAGGGAACAACAGGTGTAATGCCTCTGTTAAGGAATAGTGCTAACTGATCAATGAGTTCAATTGATACACCAGAGAGAGATTTTGACAGACATATTATTCTGCACATAATAGCAGCTCTGGTTTCCTCAATGCCTATCGGTTCGCCAGTGCCGCATCCATGAAAACGCAAAAGATTCTCACCATTTTGTTTTATTATATCTTGATGTATACGATTACCACAAGACTTGCCGTAACCTGTAGTAACACCATAAATAGGCATCCCATTCTTTAAAGCTTTAAAAAGCATTTTTTGAGAAAGCTCCATTCGATTAACAAACTCTTTGTCGGAGCTTATATTAACAATTGCTCTGCCATTTGCAACATCTAGTATCTGTTTTAGGTTGATATTATTTCCATCTATATTTACAACTTTATCAGATTGATCTTTAGTCATGATTTGATCTTTCCTTACTATACCACAGTCGAACTAAACGAATAATCCGCATGCTTGAAGAGTCAATTGTAAGTCTTCAATCACTTTAAGCACCCTTATTGCAGCATATTTCTTATTATTATAATGGTTCTGAATTTCCAACATTATGATTAATATTACAATTTGGCAAGATTTTTTTTAATGATCTTATAAACCGAATATCTATTTCTATTATTTATATATAATTCCTCAAGTAAACTGATCTTTTATAGTTTTTTTGTCAAATTTTGTTTTTAAACCCAATACTAAAGGAGTCAGGAGACACTGTTGGTGCAGCTTTATATAATAATAGATCTTTATCAAATTTGGCTGCAACCCTGTGTAGAGTTATATTGATAATTTTAAGGATTTTCGCTAAATATTTTTCATTAGAAATATTGAAAACTTATTGCAAAGTTAAAATTCAGAATAAATATCGATCTATATAAGCAAAATATTATTTACTGCTATTATTGGCATTTTTATATCTCTATCTGGAGGCTGATTACTTTTGGGCCTGCTTATTAAAATCGCAGATAAACT